>JBBQTL010000099.1:0-19396 GCA_038213285.1 Chitinophagales bacterium | reverse complement strand
GTTTAAATTTAATTGGAGTAACTGAGTCAGAAAGCCGATGATGCCATAAAAAACTGAACTTAAACGGAGCGTCGCCAATGTCGATGCCATAAAAAACTAATGATGGTAAACAAATTAATCATTTTTAAACAGCTTCTTAGGATTAGGGGCATTATTCCTGCAAAATTTTATTGCATCAATTAATTGCGCTACCCTTTCCGATAGCAAAAAAATAACATAATACGAGTTACAGATAATAGTACAAATATCCTGAAATAAATATTAAAATTCAATTTCCCTTATCATACCTTTAAGAATGATTCCAAACCAAAAAACAAATAAAACATGAAAATTAATCGATTATTAATGGCTGTGGCCATTACAGTTGCAATTGGATTTACAAGCTGTTCACCAAAAGATGGAGACATTCAGACTGCCATCGAAACAAAACTGAAAGCAAAACCAGACATGACTGGAACAACAGTAGATGTTAAGGATGGTGTAGCTACCATTGCAGGTGAATGCAAGGACGATGCCTGCAAAGCAGATTGCGAAAAAATTACGCAGGAAGTGAAAGGTGTAAAGTCAGTAATTAATAATTTAACTATTACGGCACCCCCACCTCCCCCGGTAACAGCTCCCGACTCTATGACCACCGTGTTAGATGAAGCTACCCAGCAAAGAGTAAAAGATGGATTAAAAGACATTAATGGCGTAACTGTTGAATTTTCAGGTGATAAAGCAGTGCTTACAGGCGAAGTTACCAAAGCAAACCGGAGGAAAATTATGCAGATACTTGCTGCTGCGAAAGTTAAATCTGATGTAAGTAAATTAACTGACAAGAAATAATTCTTAATCACACACAAACACTAACAACATGGCACTCCAGGATAAATACGCTGAATTAATACAAACTGCCACCACATTGGCTGTATCAAACTTAGCCGTTGCTGAAAAAGATGGTGTATTACACGTAAGCGGTACTGCAAAGAGTACTGCGGATTATGATGCGCTTTGGGCATTGTATGATAAAATTGACCCTTCAATGGCAAGTGGCGATCTGTTGATGAATATAGATATTAAGGCTGATGCAGGTGCCCGGTTAAAGGTAACTACCGATTCTACTAACCTAAATATAAGGAGCACCCCAACTACGGAGGGAGATATCGTTGGTAAGGCTGCCCATGATGAGGTGGTTACATTAATTGAAAAGACAGATGATAGCTGGTGGAAAATTAAAACAAAGGATGGCGAAGAAGGCTATGCTTATGCTCAATACCTTTCCCCGTTGTAATATATTTTTAGCATTTTATAAACCATTCACCGGAAGGTGGATGGTTTTTTGTTTGTAGCTTGCACAAAAAAATTAATGAAGCAAACTTACCGGATAATGGGGTCATTTTTTTTGACTTTTATTTTATTTTCAAGCACCGCACAAACCAGTACTGTTTTATCGGCTACTGAATTTGAAAAAGGTTTAGCCAATAAAGATTCTGTACAATTGCTGGATGTAAGAACTGCAGGAGAATTCAAAACCGGTCATTTAAAAAATGCGCTGCTTGCCGATTGGAAAGATGAAAATGAATTCTCAAGGAGAATTGGCTTTATTGATAAAGAGAAGCCTGTATATGTTTACTGCCTGGGTGGTGGCAGAAGTGCAGCGGCTGCAGAAAAAATGAGGGCACTGGGCTACCAGAAAGTTTATGAATTAAAAGGTGGAATAAACGCATGGAAAGCTGGTAACAAGGCAATGGAAGGAAAATCCAATGAACCACAAATGAGTATCGATGAATTTAATAATGCGATTAATGCATCAAAAATAGTACTGGTTGACTTTGGAGCTGAGTGGTGCCCGCCATGCAAACAAATGGAGCCGGTGTTAAAATGCCTACAAAATAATAATTCCAATAAATTTACGCTGGTAAAAGTAGATGGAGGAAGGGATGAGGAGCTCTTAAAAAAGTACAATGTAACTGCGTTACCGGTATTTATCCTTTTTAAAGATGGTAAACAGGTGTGGCGTAAAGAAGGGATCGCAGAAGAAAAAGAGATTTCAGATTTATTACACTGAGGCTATTAACCATTTAAAACAACTCCCCTTCTATTTTTCATAACGCCCGGTACCCGAATAATTTTGAACTTAAATTAGTGATGATTGATGCATTTGTGGCGACCTCCTGCTAAGATTGGGATGATGCTTTTATGAAATCACTTACCAGGTAACTGATCAACTTTCCTGTTGATTCATTTTTGCTGCCATCCGATAATTGGGTAGCTCCTTCACATATATGCAGATAGGCGGGTTTAGCATCCTGCGCAACAAAGGTTACAAACTGCCTTGCGTGTAAGGGAGTAAGGCCAGTTGGTGTGGCTGCACTGCTTAAAACATTTTCAATACTGTCCAGGTCCAGTTCAATTCCTGTGTAAGTATCTTCCGTAAATCCAGTAGAATGGGCTACCGCCTGGATAAAATTTTTCCGCTCCAGAATAAAAATATCTTCGTAGCTGATATAATCTACAAACGGATCATTGTAAATATCCATTAAAACATTCTGGGAGATATAATTTTCATGCAAACAAATAATGGAATATTTCCCAAGGTATCCATCTTCTGAAGCATACCGGAACGCATTTCCACTATGCCTTCCATCGGAATTTCTAAAATCAGCATGGGCGTCTAAATTGATGACATTAATTTGAGAAAGCGGCAACAAGTCCGCCTTATGCAACCCCTTTGCCACGCCTTTAATTATAGGGTAAGCGTTGTTGTGGCCACCGCCAATAATTATCGGTATCTTTTTAAATGAGGCGATTACTTTTATTAAATTTTCAACCTGTTCATCAATCATAATTAATGCATGCCGGTAGGCGTCAATCAATTCTTCCTGGCCATAAGCATTGTTTTCAACCAGGTATTTAATATCTCCAAAATCAAAATGCCCCAATAGTAAAATATCCTCGCCCGTTAAAAAATCATTGCTCTGGATATTTAAAAAAGCAGTTAGAAAAGGTAACCAGGCAGTATCAGCACCACCTGTTCCATAATTTGCCTTTACACCAATATCTTCCGGAATTCCTATCAGCACATACTTCGCCCTGGAATGCCGCATCATTTCAACCCATTCCATATCCGATCCAATATTCAAAATACGTTCACCTACTTTGGTTTCAAAACGCCTGATTCTTGTAACAGACAGAATATCTTCCTTAGTATAGAACTTAAAATGTTTCATACAGGGAAGTTATGGAAAATCCCCCTGAATTGATGGCCTTTATTTTAATGGGGTGCATTCCAAAACGTAGCTACCTCAAGTGGTTTGTGAGGGCACAAACCCCGGCTCAGCCCGGTCGATCCTCACCAACCGGAATCAGGAGCGATCCGATAGCTATCGGATTTGAAACGCACGCTTTTAATGTGCTGTACGTATAATACTGCAGATTGTTTTCCGTTCCGGAGTTTCATATCCGGAGAAAAAATAAAGCCCGTAAAATCGGGCTTTATTTTTAAAACTATTGATGGAACTACCATTTATTATTTCTACCGCGGTCGTCATACCTCCTGTCACGGCCATCAAAACGATTTCTGCGATCATTGAATTTTGCAATCACTGAACGAATCTCCGTATCTCTTTGTACGTCTAATGAATAAATGATATGTTGCTTTTTAGACCTGTTCATAAAGAACTTTCTGTTTACAGATTCAATCTTTCGGTTGTAATCAATGTTAATTGATTTTATTTGCATATCCCTTTCTCTCGGGCTGAAATAATATGCACCCCTGTTTTTACCATAACCGTTCCTATCTCCATTATTAATTACGGCTACGTCACGGTCTCTGTCATTTCTATAATTATTGTCGCATGAGTGATTACCCTGGGCAAACGAAGCAGATGAAATGAAGGCTGCAATTGCTAAAAGTGTAAATGTTTTTTTCATGATTTTTATTTTTAATTGTTATTAATGTGTATAGGATTCATTAATATTCCAGTTGTTTACAAATGGATTGTTAATAACAAAAAAGTAAACCTTAATCAAAAAGTCCGTATTGGAAAAAACATATCGGGAGGTTCAGCCAACAAATCTTGTGAGAGAAATATAAAATAAAAGAGGATGTATTTTAAGCAAATTAAATGGAAGTTGATTTACTATTTTTGGAAGGTTCTACCAGGTCCCAAAGATTTCCGTACAAGTCTTCAAAAACCGCCACTGTTCCATATTCTTCTTTAACAGGCTCCCTGATAAACCGTATATTATTATTGTAGTATTGGTGATAGTCTCTCCAGAAATCATCGGTATGCAAAAACAGGAAAACCCGCCCCCCACTTTGGTTTCCTACATATTGAGACTGCTGTTCGCCGGAAGCTTTAGCCAAAAGTAAACAACATTCTGTTGAACCTGGCGGAGCAACCTTTACCCAACGTTTTGTATCGCTTAGTGGAATATCTTCTACCAGGATAAAGCCAAGTTTTTGTGTATAGAATTGTATCGCTTCATCATAATCGTTCACCAATATAGAAATTTGTGCAAGGTATTGTTTCATGTTATTGATTAAAAAAATCCGAATTAAATTTGGAACAGTTGATGAGTAATCGCTAAAAGCGGATGCTGCAAATTGACGATTGCCCTTTGCCGATTGCCGATTCATCATTCACGCACTACGATATCATCTCCCCGTTTATCATCACCTGGTCAATTAAATTTGTTCCAAACGAATATGATAAATAAGCCAATGAAGGAATGGGCTTTGTAAAAACCAGGTTTGCTTTTTTGCCAATGGTGATGCTGCCCAATTGATCCCCAAGTTCCATCGCATAAGCTCCATTGATAGTTGCGGCATTAATGGCTTCTTCGGGTAACATCCTCATTTGTATACAACTCATAGCAACTACCAGGTTCATATTACCAGATGGGGAAGAACCAGGGTTATAATCTGATGCCAAGGCCACTGCGCAACCTGCATCAATTAGTTTGCGGGCCGGCTGAAAAGGCATGCGCAAAAAGAAAGCAGCGGTAGGCAGTAGGGTGCAAAGCCCCTGCCACCCCGGGTTGGATAACAATTCGATTTCATAATCAGTTAATGTTTCCAAATGGTCTAATGAAACTGCATGTAACCTTTGTCCAGCTTCTATTCCCCCAATACTGTTTAACTGGTTTACATGCAGCTTTGGTTTTAACCCATATTTCATTCCGGCCCTGCAAATGATCCCGGTTTCTTCCGGCGAAAAAAAGCCGGTTTCACAAAAGACATCAATATAATCTGCTAATTTTTCAGATGAAATGACCGGTAGCATTTCATGAATGATTAAATCAATATAGCCCTGGTGGTCATCCTTAAATTCAACCGGAAAAGTATGGGCACCTAAAAATGTTGCCTTAATAGATAAAGCGGATTTTTGTTTCAGCCTTTTAATAACCCGCAACATCTTCAATTCTCCTGCTACCGTTAATCCATAGCCGCTTTTAATTTCAACGGCACCTGTTCCCAGTTTACTGAGTGCTTCGAGCCTTTTCCATGCTTCACTAAAAAGTGCATCTTCACCGGTTTCATCTATTTTTTTTGCGGAGTGTATGATTCCACCACCCCGTGCCGCAATTTCGGCATAGGTTAAGCCCTTTATCTTATCAACAAATTCACTTTCTCTTGATCCTGAAAAAACGGTATGGGTATGACTATCGCACCAGGCAGGCATCACAAAGCGGCCTTCAGCTTCTATAATATCTTTTGGCAATTGCGGCACTTTTGCATCCAATTCGTACATGGGGCCATAATCCTCAATTACTCCATCTTCAATTAATAAAAAGGCATTGGTAACCATGGGCAATTCAGAAAGCTGCTTCCCCCGTAGCACATGACTCTCCTCCCTGGTCCTGGTGCCAATGAGTTGTTCAATATTTATGATGAGCGTGGTCATTGATAAAAATATTCATTTGTACGATTATAGCTAACCTGGTTTTAAAATTCACGCTTCTCTTTTTATAAAGCTTACACCTTTTAAAAAAGTGTAAATTTTACAAAAAGCGAACCGAAAATTACAGCTCTTTCCAAACGTCTTTTCCAAATTGTTCCAATCCGGGATCTCTTGCCCCCATTAATAATAACACACAATTGTTGGATAAATGAGAACGAACTGTCGCAACAAAATCATTCCTGTTATCTACAAAAAAAGCATTGCTGCCCATCGATTTTAAATCGGTGATCAAATCGTTGGCCGAAATATCCTTTACGGCGGTTCCTCCTGCGTAAAATATTTCACTCATCCATATTTCATCTTCCGGCCTTAATACCGTAGCAATTTCTTTTACAAAATCATTTCTTAAAAACCGGGTTGGACCATAACCATGGGGCTGAAACCAGGCTACCACCTTTGGCGCAATATACTGGCAGGCAGCAATAGAAGCCGCACATTTTGCCGGATTGTGTGCGTAGTCATCTATTACCCACACACCATTCTTTTGTCCCAATACCTGGTGGCGGCGATAAATACCTTCGTAATTTTTTAAAGCATCCGCACATTCGGTTAGGTCAACGCCCAATTGGTTGGCCACACAGGTTGCTGCCACTGCATTTTCCATATTGTGTTTACCAACCGTATTAATTGAAAATCGTACTCCGGATATCGTATATTGAATATTAAAACCGGTTTGATGAAAGTCTTTCGCCTGGTATCCTGCCTCGATGGTTTCATTTGTGCTAAAATCCTGGTCTGTGTTCACCGATAATTTTTTCGACAAAGCATTTGACTGGTTGACAATAAATATTTCTCTTGTATTATTTTTAAACTGCCCGAATATATTCATCAGCTCTTCAATCTCCTGGTGATCTTTATCGATATTAAGCAATAGGCCAATTTCCGGGTGATATTGAACAATCGAACCATCGCTTTCATCTGCCTCTATTACCAGCCACTCTCCCATCCCCACCTCGGCGTTTCCGATTTTACCTTCCTTAATAATACTTACTAATCCTGCCCCACTGATAATGCTGGGTTGTAAACCTGCAAATTTTAAAATATCAAATAACATAGCGCTGGTAGTGCTTTTACCCGACGTTCCGCCTACTGCAATTGTTTTCTTGCTGTTGGCAATCATTGCCAGTAATTCCGAACGCTTAATGATTGGTATGTTTAATTGCTTTGCTTTCTGTACTTCATAAACAGTATCTTCAACTGCAGTAGAAACAACCACCAGTTCTGTTTCTTCATTAATACCATCACCGTTTTGTAAAAAGCATTGTATCCCCTCAGCTTCCAGCTTTTCCTGAGTTTCATTAAAGGTACCCGAAGCAAAAAAACGGTCGCTGCCAGATACGTTTTTTCCAATACCAGCTAAATATTGGGCAATAGCGCTCATACCGGTACCGGCAACTCCAATAAAAAATACATTTTTAAAATTGTTTATTCCGGAGATCATACATAAGATAGATTAGCTAATAGTTGTATTATGATGAAGGGTGCGGTAAGCCAAAAACAGGCTAACCGCCATAAATATAGCACCTAAAAAAAAAGCAGCCCCTGCAAATTGGACAGGAGCTGCCGGCTTTGTAAAATAGGAGAATAACGTGGTCATCAATACCGGTCCTATGATATTTGTCAAACTCATAATACTGGTTAGTCCACCCTGTAATTCGCCCTGTTCATTTGCCGGTACCTGGCCGGATATAATGGATTGCAATGCGGGTCCACAAATACCGCCGAGGCAATAGGGAAATAAAAAAACAAACATCATCCAGCTTTGCGATGCGAATGCAAATAAAAACAATCCAACAGTGTACAATGCCAGGCCCAGATAAACACTTCGCTTGTTTCCAAGCCAGGGGTTAACTATCCTTATCAGTCCTCCCTGCACAATACCCACCAGTAATCCAACCAGGCCCAGCGAGATTCCAATCATTTTTGCACTCCAGTTAAATTGCTTGATGGTGAAAAAAGACCAGGTACTTTGCACAGCATTAGCTGCCAGGTAAATCAGGAAAAAAGAAAGTACCAGGCCACTTACTGCCGGGTATTTTTTTAAGTGCCTCAGGGTGCCGAGGGGATTGGCCCGTTTCCAATTGAATGCCCTCCTGTTTTCAATAGCCAACGACTCCGGTAAAACGAAATAGCCATATACACAATTCAAGAGGCTTAAACAGGCTGCTACAATGAAAGGAATGCGAACACCATATTCGCCCAGCAATCCACCTACTACAGGACCAAGTATAAAACCAAGTCCAAATGCGGCCCCTACCATACCAAAATTTTGAGCCCTGTTTTGCGGATTACTGATGTCAGCAATATATGCAGTGGCGGTTGTAAAACTTGCGCCTCCCAAACCAGCTATTATTCTACCGACAAATAGCCAACCAATAGAAGGCGCCAGTGCAAGGAAAATATAATCAATACCTAATCCAAGTAAAGAGAGTAATAAAACCGGTCTTCTCCCATACCAATCGCTGAGGTTACCCAATAATGGAGCAAACAAAAACTGCATGCTTGCATAAGCAAAGGCCAACCAGCCACTATACCGGGAAGCATCGCTTATATTACCATGAATTAATTGCTCAATTAACCCAGGCACTACCGGTATGATGAGCCCGATACCAGTCACATCTATTAATAAGGTAATAAAGATAAAGCTGATTGCAGCCGTTCGATTGGAAGCCATAGAGGGCAAAGATAGCCCCCAACCCCAAAATGAAGAAAAAATACCCCGTCCCCTAAAGGGCAATGTCATTTAGCTAAGGATTTGAATTGCCCCGTCCGCCGCGGCAGACGGGAATTAAATTGGGCATTAAAAAGTACGGCTTTAGCCGAAAGAATAATTTAGCTAAAGCCGGCAAGAGAATAATATCACTTATCAACGCCCTAAAGGAGCGGTGCAATTCAAATAGCTTGCTTATCTTAACGACATTGCCCTGTAGGGGTGAAAAGGTATTATCCTTACTTTGTCGTTAAACCATGAAAGATCCGCTTTTTTTAGACACATCAAAATATCTCACTCTTCTTAGTCTATCGGGTAATGACATGTGTTGTTATTGAAGAATGCATGAAGTAGCAGGGTACAAGGAACCCTTCTTCGGAAGGCAGGGAGGCTTTTTAGGGCATAAAAAAAGAGCTCATTAAATGAACTCTCTTTTTGTAGTATATCAGTTTGGAATTACCATCTGTTTCCACCACCGCCACCGCGATTGTTTGAATAACCACCACGACTTCCGCCGCCGCCGCCGCCAGTTCTTTCTTCTCTTTCTTTAGCTATAGAAACAGACATTGCTCTTCCTTCAACTTCTTTGTTGTTTAAACCCAACATTGCATCTTTACCTTCTTCGTTAGATGGCATTTCAACAAAACCAAAACCACGTGAGCGGCCTGATTCTCTGTCCATAATTACTTTGGCAGAAGAAACCTCACCAAATTTTGAAAATAATTCGTTAAGTTCAGCATCGTTTGTGTTGAAACTTAAATTTGAAACGTAAATGTTCATAATCTTAAAAATTAATAAATAAAAAATAAAATACCCGTGATGGTAACTAAAGACAAAACTTTTAAGAAGAGAAAACTAATACGTTGGAGAAGTAAAAAATTGAATCTATCTAAAAACGATGTGCTCATTGAGCTATAATCACGATGCAAATGTAGGGGTATTAATTTGTAACCAGCTATTTATTTTTAAAGTACCATAAAATTTAACGGCAATTACACGTAAGAATAACAATTCATCCAACTAAAAAACAAAATGAACTATATTAATTCCTCATGCGTTTACTTTTTCAGGCTTTCAATTAAATCAATATATTCCTGCATTGCACTTTCTTTCGACTTTCCTTTCACCTCTTGCCAGGCGCCATGTTTTGCTTTAGCTACAAAATCAAATGGATTAGACGGTGCATCTATGTTTATTTCGCCTTCTGTACTTTGCTTATAAAACGCATACAATTTCAACAAAACATCATTACCAGGTTTTTCGGTTAAGGTTTTACTATCGGCTACAGCCTGTTCAAATAATGTTTTTAATTCCATGATTTTTTTTCCAAAAGTAGGTGAATAATATTTTATCACAATTGATTCATACAAAGCCAAATTAAAATTTGCATCATTCCAGTTTTTTCAATTCTTTTAAATAATCATACTGGAGATCTTCGTGCATTGTAGCAATTATCTTTGCGATCTTCTTCAACTGAAATTGATATAGATTATTTAATACGGTGCTTTTATGAATAGGTATTGGTGAGTTTAATAGTGTGCTACAGAAATATAATAACAATTCTGCTTCTGCCTGCTTAGAGCCGGTATAGCGTATATACTTAGTTGTCGTCCTCAATATTTTACGAAGGCTTTTTTTTGCAAAATACAAGTTGGAATGATTGATTTCGGCAAACTGTGCGTCTATTACTATTTTGACGCTTTCAATATAGGCCGATTCATCGTGTGCCTCAAAAAGCAAATAACTCAATAATTCCTTATTGTCCTTTTTAAATTTTGCCAGGCGCAAACATAGTTCTAATAATTTCGCAGGAGCAACACTGTTTAGTTCTTGTTTTATTTCGTTGATGGTGGCTGCTTTCATAATGCTAAATTAGACAATTGTAACCGCCGGTGATACATGACATTCCAGAGTTTGAATTTGAAAGTAGAATTGCGTCATCACCTGAAAAAACAATCACCTTTTCTCAAAATTTCCTTCACTGTTATTTACTCATTTATCTAACCGGGTCGCCATTTTACGAATGAAAAATTAGCATTGAATAATGAAATCCTATGTTTCCAAAACTACAAACAGGCAAACACAATGTATTGCAGTAACAATTACGCAATTGTACCACGAAATAAAATGGGTTCATTTTCGTTGTTCAATTGCAATTATAATAAACCCACAATAATTTAACAAAAATGTAAAGGCCTGGATAAATTAAATTAAACGTTTTGTTGTCACTTTATAATTGCTGTATTTTCCGCCGTGTTGCCGGGTTAAGAATTCTTCTTCCAGGCGTATTTGAACCTGGATAATAATATAGGTGGTAAGCGTCAAAAAAAATGTTATGGTATCGGGAATTATAAAAAACAAACCGGCTACACTTACAATCATTCCTAAAAAAACAGGGTTACGGCTGATGCTGAATAGACCTTTTGTTTTTAACTCGGTTTTGTTTGCCTCGTCAATCCCAATGCGCCAACTGGTACTCATTTGAAATTGTGCAATGGCAATCCACACCAATGAAACATGAATAATTAATAAACCGGTAACTGTCAGCCACTCCTTCTGCAGGTAGGTAACGGGTACGAGGTATTGATATAGATGGTCGCCAACCGAAAAAAACAGCACTGCCATAAAGAGCAATCCTATTAATAGCTTCATCACAAAGCCAATATAATTGTGAGCGGTATCCGTGTTACCAAATGTAATCGGATTAAAACCTGTTTGCTTCCAGGTTCTATAGGATGGCTATGCAAAGGCTACAACCAGGTACGCCATTAAATAAAAAGGCAGGTAAAATCTTAAAAATAGTTGCAC
Organism: Chitinophagales bacterium; assembly: GCA_038213285.1. Taxonomy (GTDB): domain Bacteria; phylum Bacteroidota; class Bacteroidia; order Chitinophagales; family Chitinophagaceae; genus Ferruginibacter. The sequence continues at coordinate 7,930 of JBBQTL010000099.1, read as the reverse complement.
GGCCTAAAATTTTAATTTTACTCCACCATTTATTACAAAGTCTTCGGTATGATTCCAAATATCGTCGAACGTTGGGTTATTATGCGGTGGGTTTACTACCCTTTTGTATTTACTTTGCCGCTGGTCAGAGAAGTTTTCAAAATTGATGAAAACCGATACCTTTTTAAAAGTTTTTTGCGCTGCCAAACCAAACTCCCAAAAGGATGGCGTTCGGTTGCCGTTGTATAAGTATTGCCGGTCAGTAAAATATCCTTCCAATCCCAACTTGAAATTGTCTTCTTTTTCATACATCAATGTAAGGTTAAGTTTATTTTTTGGCAATAGTGGTAAAAACTGTTTGGTTGCCAGGTAAGTCGCTTTTGCATTGGTGAATGTATAACCAACAAATAATTTTAAATCTTCTTTAAAAATAAATTTAATATTCGTTTCAAATCCGCTGCTGGTAATCGGCTTATTTGCGTTGATAAAAAAATTATTACCCGAAACATCTGTTTGCAGTATCAATGGTTTGGTAATACCTGTATAGAAAAACATTTGATTGAAACTGAACGATATATCATCAGCAAGCTTTGTTGTATAATTGATATCTACAGTACCTCCGATACTTTTTTCTGTCGTAACATTATTCAACGGTTGTACCTGCTGATATTGTATGCTTTCGGTTTGTTCAGTAAAAATGGTAGGGATTTTATATCCTAAACCACCGCCTATCCTTGAACTTACTTTATCTGAAAGTTTAAATAATAATGATATCCTTGGTAAAAGGAATGTTTGATTGTTGTTGCAGCGAATATTTTTATAATGCACGTTATCAACCCGTATACCACTCTCTATTTTTATATGATCACTTATATCCCAGGTATCCTGAAAATAAGCGCCGCTGGTAAATGATTGTGCGTTGAGCGTATCCGTATTTTCCTGCCTGAACTTATCATACACAAAATTTACTCCGGCAATCATCGTATGCTGTTTTTGAAAGAAAACCAATGATGCGTCTGTAAAGCTATTGGTATTCAGACCCGAAAAACTATAACCAGGAATGCGAATGTGCCTGTCAAAAATGCTTAGGCTTTGCTTTAACTTCAACATGTATTTATTGGTAATTTTTTTCTCCAGTTCTACTGTAGTAGTATTTCGGATGGTGTTATTCTTTTCAAAATAAGTATGGCCTGCAATACCGGTTCCTTTTATTACTTCCATATCGCCGCCCTCCAGGTTTCCCTTGGTAAAACTATTGCCCAGCATCAATATAGTAGAAGGGTTTGGATAATAAAACAACCTTGGGTTAACGGTAAAATTGCTACCCTTTGGAATCTCTGAAAAATCGTCTTTATCAACATCATAAGCTTTTTGAATATTTAGCAGGCCCAGGAAGGCATGTCCAAATTTTCCTTTTTTTTGAGAGATATAACCACCGATATTAGTTTGGCCAATATTTGACTGATTCAAAATAAAATCAGCCTGACATTTTTCTTTGGGCGTTTTACTAATAAAATTTACAACTCCCGCAATTGCACCGCCCCCGTACAAAGTAGAAACAGGTCCCTTTATTACTTCAACCTGCCTTAAATCAAGGGGTGGAATTTCCAGTACGCTCAAACCGCTGGCAAAGTTTCCAAAGTTGGGGTAACCGTCTTTTAAAAGCTGTGTGTACCTTCCATCCAGGCCCTGTACCCGTATGCTTGCATTACCGCTGGTAGCCGATGTTTGCTGAACCTGTAAACCGGTACTTTCGTGCAAGAGCATTGATACATTGGAGGGGCGCATATTATTTTTTTCGTCCAGCTCCTCGCCATCAATTGTTTCAATCCTGGTTGGAGAATTTTTTATAGTACGCCCGGTTCGGGTGCTTTGTATAATAACCCCGGCTAACTCCTCATTATCCTTTTCCATAAACAATTCCATTGTGTCTGAAGAATTTAAGGGGAAGCTGAAATTTTTAGTAATTTTTTGGTAACCTGTGTGACTAAATGTTATTATTTGCAGGCCACCAGGAATGTTGGCCAATTCCACAAATCCTTTATTATCCGTTATTGCTCCTTGTGTACCTGGTTCAACATTGATATTTACATCTGCCCGTGGCTCTTTGGTGTGCCCGTCTTTAATAATTGCTTTGAAGGTATTTTGTGCGTTGGTAGTGTACATCGACAATATCACTACCAATAACGCAAATATTTTTTGCATTATGTATTCTTGTTTGGTTAAATAAATAATTAAAATGGTCGGCGACCGGGGGCAAAAAAAACGGCAGCACTTTACCTGCTAAGATTCATTAACTAAACTTTGGAGGTTGCCAGATATTACCGAAGAAGTCGGAAGAAAGTGAAATGTTGTTGTAAAAAAATGACTGTTGCTTTTTTGCCTGGGGTCTGGCAAGTGTAATTTTATTCATGTGAAGGGTCAACGACCCATGCCCGCAACAGGCACAACTGCAAAATGGAGTACAGGGTTCATTTTCGTGTTGCTGTTCTTCAGGATTGGATGAAGATCTGTTTAAAGCCGTTTTAGTTTTATCGTCACCTGAACCTGTTTCCATACAAGGTAAGCATGGTAAGAGTAACGTATAGACAGTAAATATGAATATCAGCAATTTCACGACGCAAATGTAGTGTTTTTATGAATTTGCAAATGCGGGTTGGAATAGCAGGTTGCCGGCACCCGGAAACGGACAGTTATTTATTGGTATACCTACTATTTACTAATGGATGCGGTAAGTAAGTAAGCAATTGAAGTTTATTAGATAGTTTGATATTGACGATTGACCATTGTGCCAGTGTTATCAATACAACATACCGCTTTACTGCTGAAAATTAAGTTGTTTACCACCGTTCCAAACTGCGTAACCCGGTATCGGCATTAGGACAAAGAATTAAAAGTATGTACTTTTGACAGAATTAATTTTATCGGAATATGGTTATCGCAAATCCCATATATGATGTGGTTTTCAAAAGAATGATGGAGAATGAAAGGGTTGCCAAATTCTTTATCGGGACGCTATTGGATCAAATTATCGAAGCCGTTGAAGTAAAGCCACAAGAGTTTACCTATACTGACGGACTTGCAGGACTTGCCGTTTTTCGTCTTGACTTTATTGCTACTATCAGGACCGGAACGGGTGAATTAAAGAAGGTATTGATAGAGATACAGAAAGCAAAAAACCACATAGACCTGATGCGTTTCAGGAACTATCTTGCCGAACAATACAAAAAGGAAGATACCATTGATAATACGAAAGCAATTTTACCCATTACAACCATTTACATATTAGGTTTTAAACTTGCCGAAATTGATTCCCCTTGTTTAAAAGTAGAAAGAAACTACAAAGATTTGGTAAACAACAAAGTCATAGTCAACAAAAGTGACTTTATCGAAAAATTAACCCATGACAGTTTTATAGTTCAGGTGGAACGGATCACAGACAAATACAAAACAAAACTGGACAAATTGTTGAGCGTTTTCGAACAGACCAACTTTATTGACAGCAATAAAATCACCAAGCAGTTTAAGCACGATACCGACCTTGAAGAAGTGAAAATTATAACCGATATTTTGCATTACACCGGCACAGACCCTGAAGAAAAAAAGAAAATCGAAATTGAACAGGAAGCATGGCGTTCCGTAAATGCAATGTTTGAGGAGAAGGAACAAGGTTTTTTAAAAGTGATAGACGAAAAAGATAAAGCTTTAGACGAAATGCACCGGCAACTTGAAGAACTAAAGCGCAGGCTTGGTGAATAGTACGGCCTGTAACAATAACAAGGTGTTGCATTTAATCCTGATCATTGCATGATATCCCTTGTTTCTGCGTTCAATGCTGATATCGGGTTGTAAAATGCTGAAATAGAACAATTGTCGAATGATTTTAAAATACGACCCACATGATGCCATCCTCATAAAATTAATACATTTTTAATTTCCACTTTTTAAAAATAACGGCTGTTGTAATTAAAATAGCCTTTTGGATGAGGTCCACTTACCAACTCCAAAATAATCATGGCAATAAGTCAGCTATTTACTGCATCACAAAAAAAACATGAATAAAAAAATTGGTTGCACCGGACGAACACCCTCACAACCAACTGATATAAAAATAACCTGGCCTTTCAAAAAATCATTATTCCAACACCCCATATTTACCAGATTGAAACTCTTTGATTGCTTCATGAATTTCTTCCTGGGTGTTCATCACAAAGGGGCCATAACTGGCGATGGGCTCATTGATTGGTTCGCCACTTAATAACAGCAATACCGCATCTTCTGTAGCTTTTACTTCAATTGCTTCCCCATCATTTCCAAACAAAACAAAACAGTGTTCAGCAGCCTGTTGACCGTTTATTTCCGCACTGCCATTTACCACCAATATAGCGGTATTGTGTGTAGCCGGAACATTCACTGTTACCTGTTTATCCTTTTTCAATTTTATATCAAACAGGTTTACCGGCGAATAGGTAAATGCAGGGCCCTTTACTTCATTAAAGGCTCCCGCTATTACGTTCACCTGGCCTGCACTATCATCCAATTCAACCTTCCCCATTTGATCTGCCGCTATGGACTGGTATTGGGCGGGAGTTGACTTATCTTTTTTAGGAAGGTTTACCCAAAGCTGCACCATTTCGAAAGGGCCTCCGGTTTTGGAAAACTGTTCTTCATGGTATTCTTTATGCAAAATTCCTGCACCTGCAGTCATCCATTGCACATCACCCGGATGTATGATACCACTGTTGCCTGTACTGTCGTGATGCGCCACACTTCCTTTGTAAGCAATGGTGACGGTTTCAAAACCCTTGTGTGGATGAACATCTACGCCTCTTAATTTTTCAGAAGGGCCGAAGTCGTATTCAGCATTAAAGTCGAGCATCAGGAAAGGGCTTATCCTGCGTTGGGGAATATTGGCACCCGGAATAAAATTATATACCCTAAACCCATCTCCTACCATACCCGGTCTTGCAGGACGGGGTGTTATTTTTTCTATTGGTTTTTTCATGTTGATTTTTTTACAGTTTATTGTTTTTTGTTTTTTGTTTTTTGTTTTCTGTTTGCTGTTTCCGGATTCCGGTTCCTGGCATCTTACTGAATCACAATATTCAGACCTGCATTTTTTAACGCATCGTCTACAATTGAAATGGCAGGTTTGTTTTCTATTTCCCGTTTATCCAAAGCAGTTTGTATATCATTTTGCAATAAGCCACTATCAACAGCATAATGTTTAATCATTACCAAATCAGGATTTTGATGGTGAAAAATGATGCTCATTTTTCTTGACTCTGTTTCAGCAATATCATATAACCATATTACCAGGTCGACATTTCGCTGATGAAATTTTTCGATGGCATCTTCCCCGGCTGTTGCAGCCACACCGTTCCATTCAGGCTGGCTATTGATTTCGTTTAATACCTTTTCTAGGATCAATTGATTGTTACCCACAACCAGTAATTCTGTTTTGTACATTTGATTTCCTTTTTTATACACAAAAGTACAATAAGGAGCAGCCGGCAACAATAATGTAGATTAAGTGTACCAATTGATTTAAATCAAGAAAATCAGCTACTTTTTTGGGGATGCCTGCTTAAGCATCCGACTTAAGAATTCGGGTGTTACACCAATATAGGATGCAACCTGCTTCTGTGGCAGGCACTGAATAAGGGAAGGATAGAGGCGGCAAAAATTATTGTAGCGCTCCAATGCGGAAAGGCCGAGGTTGTCTAATAAACGATGCTGGTAAGTAGCCAATGCATTTTCTGCGATGATCCTGAAAAATCTTTCCAGCTTCGGTATTAAAGCATATAAATGATCCAGGTCGGATTTAAGCAGCATCAGCATTTCGCTGTCATCTACCGCATCAATATACAAAGTGCCGGGCTGTTGTAAAACATAACTACGCATATCCCCAATCCACCAGCCGGGTGGTGCAAATTGTAAAATATGTTCAAACCCAGCTTTATCAATGGAATAACTTCGCAGGCACCCTGCTGTAACAAAAACAGCGTATTGCTGAATGTCTCCTTCCTGCAAAAGGAATTGTTTTCGCCGCAGTTTTTTATTTTTCAGCAATGAAGTGATCATTTCCTCGTCCTGCCCGGAAAGGAAGACTTCTTTTTTAATACTGCTAAATAATAGATTTTCGGTCATTATAATAATTTCGTTGCAAGATGAGATAAAAACCAGCAAATTCCTTTCCTGGCGGCTTTGCTACTTTGCGTCTTTGCGTGAAAACTTAAGTAAAGGACGTTGATTGAATATTAATCAGTAAGGAAACTGTACTCTTTTCGAAGCAATGAATACATCTGCAGGTCTACAAAATGATCATATAGCCATTCACCTTCCCGTAAAATACCTTCGTAGCTGAAACCCAGTTTTAAAGGAATCGCCTTGCTTCTTTTGTTACCACAGGCCACTTTTATTTCGATGCGGTTCAATAACAATTCTTCAAAACAATAAGCGGCCATTTTTTCACAAACCTTTGTCATGATACCTTTTCCAGTATATCGCTCAGCTAACCAGTATCCTATAGATACCTTGCTGTTTACCGGGTCAATGTTCTGCAACTCAATAACCCCAATGATTTCATAGTTCCTTAAGATGATAAAAACAATTGCCTGGTTGCTTAAGAAATCCTCCCTGGTATCTTTTATAAAGCGAAGACTGTCAGCGGCAGAAAGATTTAAATCCAGCCAGGGAAGCCATTGCCTGAGGTACATCCTGTTTGCATCCACCTGCCGGAATAACGACGCCGCATCACTTTCCAATGGCTGGCGAAGCTGTATTTCACTATCGATGGGAATGGTGATCATGACATCGCATTTTTAGGGTTTACCAGCACTAAAGTATAAATGAAAGTTGTTTTTTTTAGATTTTTTTTCATGACTTTAGTTAAAGGAATATTCATTGCCTTCCCACAATAGCCGGACTGAGAATTGTTGCTTTTGCATTAAGTCTTTATTTTTTTAGAAAGATGTAAACTTTATGCAAGTTCTCCACCTATGTTATCTGTTAAATTTAAAAGGATTCCATATTTTTAACCTGATGCCTGCAAAGACAACTTCTCCTGTACTGCAATTTAAAAATGCAATACCAGTAAACAAAGCAAGAAAGGTGTACGCATAAAAAAACCACCAGCTTTTATATAACTGATGGCTTTACTAATTTTTAATTAGCTACCCTTTTACTGCGGCACGGGAAGACCAAACTTCAATGTCAAAGCCGCATTGTCGAGTAGGCAAGCACATTTCAACCCAAGCCTCTCACAGAAACGTATGTGAAGCACTTACATCATACGGCTCGTATCATATCATCAAACGTTGTTAAAATATTTTTTTCATGTTGATTGATTTTTTGGTACAAAGATACCGGTAGGATACCCCGATTGTTTTAGAATAAAAGGATCTGTTACATAATTTTAAGCAGGCTCCTATTGACAGAAAGCCGGAACAAGGCCCGGCTTTCAACTATCACCCAATCAAATCGTTCTTAATCAATCAAAACTGCCTTGTATCCTGCTTTTTCAACAGATGCGATAACATCTTTTGCGGGTATGGGTTCCATTGTTGAAACCGTTAGCACTTTATCCGGATTTTCGGTATCTACCTGCCAGTTATCCTTCCCCGCTTCATCATTTAAAAATGGTGTTACCGTTGCGATGCAACCGGAGCATTTGATGTTTGTTTTAAATTTTAAAGTTTGCATAATTTTTGTTTTACGTTTTAAGTTTTGTGTTTAATGTTTTTTGTTTGTTGCTTATCCACTGTTAACAGATTGCCTTATGCCATCTCTCGGCAACTACCTGATTATAGCTTTGAAAATTTCAATCTTAAACTATTACTCACCACACTCACACTGCTCAATGCCATGGCAGCGCCGGCAATCATCGGATCCAGTAAAAATCCATTTACCGGGTACAATACACCAGCCGCGATTGGAAGGCCAACCAGGT
>JBBQTL010000098.1:0-19654 GCA_038213285.1 Chitinophagales bacterium | reverse complement strand
CTTTGCGATTGAAGATATCTATCTAAGCGAAGGAGAAGAAGGGAAAAAATTAGCGAACAACCAGGTTGCCCTTGGTACCCAAATCAATGTGCAGGTGACCGGTGTTGAAAATTACAAAGAAGAAAATGGAAAAGTATTTCCGGGATGCAGCATGGTTCTAACGGATAAAGCCGGAAAAGAATTACTCAATCTTCCTGATTTATTTGCAGACATGAAAGATGGTTTTGCATTAGCTGAAGGAAAAAATCTCCGTGCCAAGCTTACCACCGGTGATCCAATGGCAGAAGGTGAAACCTATCATTTAAAGTGCCGCTTCTTCGATAAAAAAAATGCAACAAGTGAAATCGTATCCAATGTAGATTTGGTGATGAAATAGGATTTCTTCAGTGTAGATTATCTTCTAAGCGATGGTGATTTTTTTTATTCACTTCGAATTATTTTTAAGTTTACCCGAATTTGCAGTGGCTATCTTAGAAAGATTTGTAAAAGTCGTCTTCAATTGAGTGGCCAGCAATTGACTCAACTGGTCTGTGCCAACGGGCGGACCAGCTTTACGTTCATACAGATTGTCATGTATTGCAATGGCAGAAGGGAAAGGATCGTAGTCTTTATCTTTTATTGGTTTGCCGGTAGTAAAATAACTGATGATGCCGGTACCAACACTTTGGTTATTCAGTATTTCATTCTGGTAAATTTCAACTTCTTTGGATGCAAGGATCAGTAATCCCGTTCCACTGGGAACCGTAGCAACGATATTTCCTTTGGGTGCAAAGTTTACATAATTGTTATCGTGTATTTTATTGTGATGCACTTTTACCTGTCCTCCTTTTTTAAGAATCAAGTCTGGCAGGTCGAATACCAGCAGTCCGCCTGCGTTATCGTAGGCTTCATTTTCAAATACATCCGCTCTTAATGAATTTTCTATTTCAATACCAGCCACGTTGTGATATGCAGTAGAATGTTTAACAACAATATCTTCTGACTGGCCCACATAAATGCCGGCATCCGAAGCACCAATGGCAGTACACCGGTCAATCAATACCTGTTTACATTGTACGGGGTAAATACCATAACCGCCATTTTCAGGTCCTGGGGTACCTGTCCATTCCGCTTTTACATCGCGGAAAGTAATACCGGTTACATGCATGGTTTTAATGGCATCTCCTTTGGCATCCTGCACGGTAAAGCCTTCCAACAGGATATCGCTGCCATCGCTTACGCGGATACCTTCTGCTCCATCTGTTTGTCCTTTAAAACTCAGGATGGTTTTGTTCATACCCTTACCACGGATGGTTATTTTTTTCTTGCCTTCTAAGGAAAGCGTGTTGGTTAAGGTGTAAGTGCCTTCCGGTAATTCTATCACCGTGCCTTGCTCCGCGAGGATCATTTGTGACTGGTACTTTTTTTGAAAATCCTTTTGCGCATACGCCGGTAGTAAACAGATGTTATATGCCAAAAGAAGGATAGGGATATTTTTCATATAGAGCGATTTTGAATGAGCAGATCGTTTGTAAATTTATATGGAATTTGAATGGTAATAATAAAAGGAGTAAAAGACTGCATTTCAAATCCGATAGCTATCGGATCAACCTGCTCTGACGGAGCAACAAAAGCAGTATACACTTTTATTAATTGGCGTGTGGCAGTAATTTATGTTGGCTTATTTTCACTTGCATTTGACCTCACCCCCAGCCCCTCTCCGAAGGAGAGGGGAGCCTGACTCTGAAAATTAGAATTTGTATTCGATTGGCTATCAGTCAGGCGTTAAGACGTTGTGTTATCAAAGAAATAAAAACGTCTGAACGCCTTAACGGCAAAACGAAGTAACCCGTAGATGCTGCGATCCGACAGCTATCGGATTTGAAATGCACCCAGTTAATCCAACAAGTAAATAGCAGGCGCTTTTGTTGAGGTATTGATCCGCTTAGCTCAATAGCATTTTGTAATCTTAAGCGTTGCCTCAATCCCGGTTATGTTAATCTCCGTTTTTCTTTGGATGCTTGTAAAAAATTTTCACCTGTCACCACTTTTTTTCCTGTTTGAGCTTCCAATTGTAAGCGGGCATCTTTTGCAATCTTTCCACTCTTTTTGCCTGCTGTTGAATTTTCTTTTAACCCTTTTGCTTCATCTGTTTCTGCAATCTGGCGGGTACTTCATTCAGCCAGTGCGGTAAATATTAATTCCGCCTCACTCATGTGGTCCCTGAGGTTTTGAGATTTTAATCCTTTTATTGTTTTATGTTTTTGTACTGTAATCCCGGTCCATTCCTGGTGAATGATATTGGTTAACAAAGCGACTCATCTCCCTTTTTTACGCCATTTTCTTTCCAGTAATCCGTCAGTTCATTCCGGGTTTCCTGGCCGGTCATGCGTTGTTGAATCCATTTTTCGGATCTACCCAGTTTCTGCCAGTTTTCCCTTGCCCTGTCAACACTTTGGCCAGGGTCAGCAATTTCCTTCATGCGTTCGTATCCTACCTTGGCCAACCATTGTTTGAAGGGTTCTGCTTTAGGAAAGGAATGGATTGGATTAATCGAAGTAAGGTTTCAGTGTTGGCTACATCTGTTTCACGCATTTTGCCATCCATTGCTTCCATTTTCAACCGTACGATTTTTTCGTACACTTCACTGCCTTCAACTAATAGCTTTTTTTTCAAATCAGCTCAATACCTTTTAGGAATGGTACTGCCTGTTAATATTTCGATCACATCGATAACAGAAAAATACCAGGTTTCCTTTTCAGCGTCATAATAACTACGTACCTGTTTGCTTTCAATAATTTTATGTTGCTCATAACTTACTATTTAAAGAAAAAATAAACAAAATTGCTAATTTTTTTTGTTTTTATTTTTGTTCTGCTGTGTAAACTAATTCGGGCTAAACCGGCTGACTAAAAACCCCCTCATTCCGTTTTTTTATGGCTTGAAATTTTAACAGGCCGGATATTATTTTATCAGAAATGCAAACCGTCTTTATTCCATTGCCGATCTTACTTCCCCAATAAAGCGGGCCACCTTCTCTTTCGGATCGCCTTTTCCCAGTGTTTCAATTGGGATGAAGCCTCTATAAGCGGATGCGTTGATTATCTTACATAGTTTTTTTAAATCAGTTTTTTCTTCCTTGCCATTTACCAACAAATTTTCCTTTATCTGCCAGTTAACCGCATATGGAATGGTGCGCTTTATTTGTTCATACGGATCCCCAATGCTAAAACTTCCGATATCCAACACCAACCCGAACCATTCCATATTAACCATTTGGAAGATTTGAATTACTTCATCCGCTGTTTTAATAAAATCATTGTGGTTTTGAAGGGCCACAATAACGCCATGTTGCTGACCATAAGCCACACACTCCTTGATGTCGGCTACCATCCAGGCAGCAATTTGATCCCATGAATATTCTTTTGGAACCAGTACACCCGAAAATATCCGAATCACCGGTGCACCCATTTTTGATGCGCATTCAATCCATTGCTTAATTAACTGAATATCTTCTTTGCGCTTAATGGGATCAGGATTGGTAAAATCATTTTTAATACCGGTGCCGCTGATGGACACTCCTGATACATGCGCCTTTCGTTTGATATGATAAATGTATTCATCAGAAGGAACCTGTGGGTAACCCGGAAAATAGTAACCAGTCAGATCAACCCCGTCAAAATCATGCGTAGCACAGAAGTCGATTAAATCGTCGAGGCTCATTGTTTTCGCTCTCAATGGATCATTGAAAGAATAGGCATTTAAGCTGATTTTTAGCTTGGCTTTTTTCTGCTCCTGCCCAATTTTTTTACCCCCCATTTTCTCCATTGTATCCAATGAAAAAACCGATGGAGCCATCAGCAATGATTTGACAAAGTCTCTTCTTTCGTTTTTACTGTTCATATTTTGGAGCAGGTTTTAAAATTCTGTTTGAACAATTTTTGTGAAGATCTTTTATTCAATAAATATCAATCCTTCAGGACAACATTTCAGCCCCATTCATTAACTGCAAAAGGCGTAAAATGCGAGTTGTTTTAAACTCATTTGCGGTTATCTGACCTTACCACCCTTCCTTCCCGATAAAAATCGGGACAGGCTCTCTCCGATAGAGAGGAGGCGGTACTTTATCTCTTATTTAAACATTGGTTCTTCCACATCTTCATCAGTTCTTTATTCATCAGACATCCACTTGGCAATACCACCATTTTATCCCTGGCGGAGTATAACTGCAAAAGATTTAATAACGCCTGCAAGTTGAAATTCACTCCTCCTATATCGGCCATAGAACAATGGCAACAACATTCAATATGTCATGATAAATACAGGCTATTACATGCTATAATATTGCTCCCATCCCTTTCTTGGCGGCGGCCCTGCCAGTAATTCATTACCCTCCTTGTTGTTGGTGATCTGCTTTTTCTTAGCGTCAAAAACCAGTTTGGTATTTAAGCGCTGGGCCAATACTCCCAGTGCCATCACCTGGCATAAAGGACCGGCAATATCAAAAGAAGAACGGCATTTTTCTTCACCCTTGCATGCCTTCAGGAAATTGGCAAAATGATTGGAAGGACTTAGCGGTACGATGGGTAACCTCGCTGCCATTTCTTTCGCTTTCTCTGCCGGAATAATTTCCAACCGTGAGCCGTGTGAACCTCCTTTGAAAGTTAACTCCTTGCTATAGATTATTTTCCCGGGGCTCCTTTTTGTATTAACTGCCCCGGTACTGGGAGGAGGAATATTTTTTGCTCTTACCGGCTCACCAAAAAATTCGGGCATCGCTGGTTGATTGTTTACACCATCGAACCAACTCAGTTCCAGGGCCGGCATATTCGCACGCTTTGGAAATTTAAACACCAACGTAGAACCTTGCGGAAATAAAAAGGGGCTATGCCCATCCATATAAACAGGATCCACTTCGGTGGGTAATCCCAGTTGTAAAAACTGGTGCGCTGTATCAATGATATGAGCACCCCAATCTCCCAGGGCACCGTTGCCAAACTCGAACCAGGAACGCCAGTTGCCATTGATATAACCTTGATTGTATTCTCTGAACGCTGCGGTGGTTAGCCATTTATCCCAATCCAAAGTGCCAGGCATGCGCTGCGGTGGAAGAAAATCAGACACTTTCATACCGTGCCAGCGTCTTTCGCTATTCATAAAGGCGGTTACTTTTGTAACGTCTTTGATGATACCGGCTTCTGTCCATGCTTTGAACTGGAAAAAATTTTCTTCTGAGTGGCCCTGGTTACCCATTTGGCAGGCAACCTTGTATTTTTGTTCGCCCTTCATCATGATCTCTACTTCATTGAATGTATGGGCCATTGGCTTTTCCACATACAGATGTTTGCCCTGGTTCATAGCCAGCATGGCTAGCGGAAAATGGGAAAAATCGGGTACGCCTACTGTAACTGCATCAAACTCTTTACCTATTTTATCAAACATTTCCCTGAAATCCTTGAAGCGTTTTGCACCTGGAAACAGGTTCATATTTCCCAAAGTATGAGGCGCTCCCATGTCTACATCGCACAAGGCTACGATATTTACTAACCCTGTGTTGTGCAGGGCCCTGATAATTTCTCCGCCCCGGTTGCCAATTCCGCAACAGGCCAGGTTTACTTTGTCACTTGGTGCAATATGCCCGACCGATTTACCCAATACATAGGATGGGAGAATCATGCAACCAGCCGCTGCAGCAAGTGCCGACGAACTGGTTTTGAGAAAGTCTCTTCTTTTCATGTAGTTTTATATTTATCGTTGATATTGAAAATTTAATACAATTTTGAATCCTTCAATGAAATTTCCTTACCGCAGTCGATTATATTATTTTTTAATCAGCCAGATTGGTTTCACAAGCGTTAAATGCAGTCCGTTAGAACGGTGAAGTATTCCTGAAAAAAGCAACATCGTCCATTGATAGAATGAAAGTAGATAAATGGTTTAGTAAAACCTTCAACCCGAAATAAATAAATACGAAAACGATTTCGTGACTTAGTAATTGCACTATTTAAATTTTCACAATACCAAAGAATAAGCCCGGAAGCGATATTCATTTTTATAAAGGAGATGCTCACGACTTGTTAGGTATAAATCTGTTTCTTTCCCGATTTTACAGGAATTAATAAGCTACATTAGTAACAGGCCAGACATAGAACAGAGTTCTGCGCCTGGTTGGCGGGCCGGTATAAGCGATACTAATTGCTGACAGGAATTTTTAATTTAACCCCACCCTAACTTCCATCACGATATGAGGATTTTATTCCCCAGACATAAATTTAAAAACATTTATCCCTTATTGATGATGCCGTTTTCAAACAACCTGAAAGATGAGAACAGCCACTTAAAAAAATATGGGCAGCCAGAACAAGTTTCAACACACTACATATATTCGTGTATACGTAGGTTTTATCAGCAATTATTCAACCATGTGGTATAACCCAAACTACTTTTTGGAATACGACGACTTTACTATGTGGTATGCAGGAAATGAAATTACCAACCGGATGCAGGAGGTATCGGCATTCATTATTACGCAGAAAAAGATTGCACAGATGACGGGTGCCATTTGCTATTGAAATCCGCATAAAAAAACTGGTATCTATTGATGGAGATGTTTTTAAAACCTGCTTTATATCTGACAGCACGTGCATTGCTGATTTGCTGTTTACTACCTGCAAAAAAATGCAAACCTATACCTGTTGCAGAATATCCGAAATAAAAATTTCATCACTTATCAAATGGGAAACAACCCGTTAATGGACATTCGGGATTGCTGGCGTGTTTATTGTTTCTTGTTGGTTAAAAAACTGTGATTCAATTTAATTAGTTTCTCACTCAGCAATTATTATTGACAAAACCAATTATATGAAAATATTGTTTCTACTTCCGATCTTATTCGTTTTTCAATTTTCAGGCGCACAAAAAGTCAATCAATGCGGTATCATCATTCCACCAAAATCTACCCAAAGTAAATTTCAATCCGTTTATGAAGCAAGAGGATATATTAATACCATGCTGGATAGCATCAACTGGAAAGAAAACTTTACGGTCCGGGAGCAAAACGGGATCAACAACGCCTATGCTACTATTATGAATAACCGGAGGTACATAATTTATGATAATGATTTCCTGGAAAACCTGGATGGAGTTGCTAATACGAGATGGGCTTCCATCAGTGTATTGGCGCATGAGATGGGACATCATTACCGCAATCACCTGGTTGATAGCAGGGGAAGTACACCACCAAAAGAAATAGAAGCAGATTATTTTTCAGGATATGTGATGGCGAAACTGGGAGCAAGTATGGAAGAGGCAATACAGGGAATGTCTATCATTGCCTCCCCACGTGCCAGTGCATCTCATCCTGCCAAAAATGACCGCTTAGATGCCATTGCTAAAGGATGGAACTATGCTAAAGGAATCGCCAATTCCGGCCCGACAAGGAATACCACACCTGCTCCGCAACCTCAGCAAAATCCACCACCAGCGGCCAACGATGCCAGTTGGATATACCTGTATTTATATGGCAACAACGACATGACGGTTTTTCTTTCCGATGATGGCAAATCCTACACTGAAGCTCCGTTAACAACCACGCAGCCTTTTGTATTTAAATTTGATGTGTACAATTACGGGTGGATGAGATTTGACAGGGATAGCCGATCCAGGAGATACCAGCTTGCACACGGAAAAGATTACGCAATTATCTGGAGCCGGAGAACAAACAGTTGGACGCTTGTGCAGGTACCCTAACAACCGCTTTTATTATTACACAAGTAAAAGCCATTGATCCGGATATTGGCATTCCTGAAAATCCCATCAAACTGTAATTGAAAACGCTGACCCGAATCGCCCCTGGCTTGATTTTACAGCTCATGTGACCTTACCCCCAACCTTTCTACTATTAGAACGTGAATTACTGTACCTCGTAAGACCTCAGCCCAGCCTCCCGATAAAAGATCAGGACAGGTTCCAAACATTGGTCCGTCCTGTCTGCCTGAGGCAGGCACTTCTTTCTCAGTTCTTTATTTATCAGGCTTCCACGTGGCCATGCCACAATTTTATCGCTTGCGAAGTATAGTACACATTCATATAGGCATGTAATTTGTTTACCTGGTAAAAAACAATATTTATAATTATGAAAAAAGTATTATTGACAGGAATGGTGATTGCATGTAGCGGTTTGTTTACGCTTGCGCTCCAGGCACAGGATACAACTACTGCAGGGCAGGATATTAAAAAAGCTGCTAAAAAAACAGGTAAGGCAATTGGAAAAGGCGCAAAAAAAGTGGCCGACAAAACCGCAGAAATTGCATCAAAAGGAAAAGCGGTTGTGGTAGATAAAGTGTACGAGGGCAAACAAGGCCCCGAGGGTCAAAAAATCTACATCAATAATAAATCACAATATTATTGGGTTGATAAAAAAGGACACCGGCATTTTATTACCGGTGCTGAGTTGAAAGCTAAGAACAGCTAATTAACTGGAAAGCTGTAACTGGGACTGTAGATAAAACCATTCCTTTAGTGCTGCAGTGGATGAAGCAAATGGGCGTTTGAAAGGCAGTATCAATTATGGATTTGATATTTGCTATAGATAGCCCTAACTTTAAAATATAGAAAATTGTAAGCAACAGGCGCCGCAACATATTCCGGCGCCTGTTTGATGTAAACAACAACTGCCAGGCGAAGGTTAACCTTTCACAAAAAATATTAACTTACCCCTGAATGATCAACTAAGCTTATTTTTATGAGATGGAAATAAAATAATGTAGAAAGTCGTTAACCTGCTAAAATTTTTCTTCATACCAGCATCTAAAACCATCAGAAATATTTTTCGTATCAATACAAAAACTTCATCTGAAGTCTCAATTTCACATTACAGCGCCAGGCGAAAATGAGTTGAGGGGAAGAGAGGAAAAAATTAAATTATCTACCGTTCTGCCTTTATGAAGCTATCTTCCCCGACGGAACATACTGACAAAACATTCACCACAGTTTACCATTCTAATCAAATAAAACGCATGCTAAAAAAAATTGTGGGATTCAAAACGGCCATCCATATAGTGCTGGTACTGCTTTGCTTAATTATCTTTTTTCATTTATTGGTTCTAGCTAAAATAATCCCTTATACCATTGTTTGGGGAGGCCGTCTTAAAACTGTATCCAGCAATGGTTCGATTCGAGATCGCGTCAATTGCCATCAATATTTTATTGATTGCTGTTATTACAATTAAAAGCCGTTATTTAAAACTTACTATTCCTTCAAAACTAATTACGGTTATTCTCTGGATGTATGTCATTTTATTTAGTCTCAACACAATTGGTAACTTGTTGGCAAAAATGACGCTCGAAACTACGGTGTTTACACCGGTAACTGTTATACTGGCGTTACTATGTTACCGGATAGTAATGGAACCAGGTAACTTAAATAAATAAAAAATGACGGCAATTAATAGCATAGCAATAATTGTTTCGCTATATTTCCGTTCGGTATAAATCTACTACTAACTAAAAATAAAATCATGCCACTACCCGATATCTTCAGCAAAGAAATTAGTGACCAGGTAATCCGGAGAATTGATAACCTTACACCGGAAACACAACCCACCTGGGGTAAAATGAGTGTAGCACAAATGCTGGCTCACTGTAATGTATCCTATGAAATGATGTATGAAAACATACATCCGCAACCTAATTTTTTGATGAGGTTTATTTTGAAAACGATGATTAAAAATAAAGTTGTCGGAGAAACGGCCTATCAGCGAAATGGCCAGACTGCCCCGGCCTTTATTATCAGGAACCCGAAAGATTTTGATCACGAAAAAAAGCGATTGATAAACTATATTACCAGGACCCGGCAATTAGGTGAATCCCATTTTGACAACAAGGAATCCCTTTCATTCGGCAAACTAACTAAAACGGAATGGAATAATATGTTGTACAAACATTTGGATCATCACCTTTCTCAATTTGGTGTGTAACTGAACCGTTGTTGGATGGTTAACCCCACCCGCTATAATTTGATCCCCATGATACATCTTTAAATTATGAAAAAGGTGGAATTGAGGATTGACAAATCAACTGTATAAATTGGTATGTAAGAATTCATTTCTGAATTTTCCGTTTGGGTCGTACTGATGGATGAGTTGTTTGAATTCATTTAATTGTTCATACCGGGACTGTAACAACCGGGGTGAAATGGTAAATAATTTTGCCCAGTGTGGCCGATAGTTAAAGGGTGCCAGTAGCTCTTCTATCAGCGGAATTAAATTCATTACTTCTTCTTCCTGTTTCCAGGTAGTGTGGAGTGCCACGCAGGTTTGTTTATAGCAGGGGCTCATCCACAGGTCATCCGCCTGGATGGTCCTGATTTCTGAGATAAATAAATGCGGTGTAATTTTCTCATTCAGCTTTTCCATCGCCATCATCGCATCATACGCATGTTCGATGGGAACAAAGAATTCACTCTGTAATTCTTTACCGGCACTTGGTTTAAATCCCATTTTAAAATGCGGCATTCTTTCAAACCAGGGACCGGGCACGCCCATTTGCTCTGTACAATTTTCTGCGGATTCTGTTTCAATTGGGTGCATATTTTGTGTGGCCAATTGAGCGCCAAATAATTCGGGGGCTGCTACTACATCACCTGCTGCCGCCCTGCTCTTGATCCATACTTCATTAATGTTTTTGTTTTTCCAGTCAGTAAAAAGACTTACACTGTAACCACCTGCTTCGATGGCATTAAAATTATTTTTCAGCTCATTCATGGGCAGGTTGCGGTATACCAGTTGTTTCATGTTAAATGTTGGCTGCAGGTTCAGTGTTAGTTTAGTTACCACTCCCAACGCACCCAATGCAACTACGGCCCCATTAAATTGTTCCCCATCTTTTTGTTTTGATATGGTCACAAGGTCGCCCGCAGCATTCACCAATTCAATTGCTGAAATACCGGTTGACAGGTTGCCGCTATTTACACCTGAGCCATGCGTACCGGTAGCAACAGCGCCTGCAACCGTGATATGCGGTAAGGAAGCCAGGTTATGTAAGGCATATCCATTCTGGTGAAGATAAGGGGCCAGTTCTCCATACCGCATGCCGCCTTCTATGGTCACGGTATTATTCTCTTTATTGAGGGATACCACTTTATTCATTTCCTTTAGTGAAACCTGGTTATGCTTACTGTCTGCAATTGTATTGAATGAATGTGTTGATCCCAGCACTGTCATCTTTTTACATTTCCTTACCACCTCCTGTACTTCCGCCACTGTTTTTGGATAATGTACATTGCCAGTACTGTACGCTATGTTACCAGCCCAGTTTTTCATGTTTTCTTTTTTTACTTTCGTTGTACACCCAGCCAACCTGGAAAGTAATACACCGCCAGTTAAGGCGGAAGACGTTTTTAAAAATGTCCTCTTATCCATAATAGCAGCATTTTTTAAAAAATATTGGTATTGAAGGTAATAAATCTGTTTAGATTATTATAGTGTTAAATTCCTCTAACAGATGCTGAAGTAGCTTTTTTGAGACAAGCCGGAAGAGTGCGTCAAGTGAAGGATGGGTCGACTACCATTCTCAAACCGGCGAATTGTTATACGGTGTAAGGGGTAAAAAAGTGAGTAGGGTTTTTTATGAGCCAGGCAGAAGTGCTGCTATTAAGCTTCGGTGACTGCCTGTCCCGATCTTTTATAGGATCGCACTCTTGTACATTTTATCTTTATTGAACAAAAAGGCGAAGTCACAAATTTATCCCGTGCGAAGTATAGCACTCATTGCCGACATTCCGGAAGGCATTTCTAAATCACCGAACCGTCTTAATCCTATCCCTGTAAATGCTCCATTAAATACTTTTTTATAAAAGGTAAGTGCTTCCTCTGTTCAATGTAAAAAGAAATGCGCATCACTGAATCTTAATCAGCCAGGCACTACATCCATATTCATTAATTGCACAAACTATTTTTCTGCAGGCTGGCCATCATTTTATCCGATATTGTATGATAAAGATTCGGATCAAGGTAATCGTAATCAATATTGAGTGCAGACCCCCAAAAAGATTTCAGCAGGTTGCCGGGTTCGAAAAGCCTGCTATTAAAACCCCGGTTAAATCTAAGGTGTTTTACTTTTACGTGCCCGAACATATCCGGACTGAATATTTAGTAATTGTCAACTACCTGCCTGATCTCAGCAAAATCAGTTTCGAAAAATGACATCACCGCATCGCATTTATTAACAAGTGTTAAGGTGTCAAATTGTTCTTTTGCCTTTGCCTTATCGTTCCCAAGAAAATAATATGTTGTAGTAATACCTTTTTTTCTAAAATCATTAATTAGCCTGTTGGTAATATTATCCAGAAAAAAGCGGGTTGGCAGTTTGCCCATACCGAGAATTACAAGATGCTTTATTGGTTTTCTTGCAGGGCTTTGTTTCATAGGGTACTGGAATTGTAAACTATTGTAAGGTAGTACATATCGACCTGGTAATAATATCTGAATTCAATCCCACGGCTTTTAAAGCCAATTACCCTGTTATTTGTGTTTCTTTAATAATTTTTCAATGTAGGTAAATAATAACACAACTTATACGTTAGGGACTTACCAGCAGTGTTTGTGGTGAAAAACTTCAGCATTTGCAAAAAAATCCATAATTGGACTTCTATGAAAAAATACTTACCATTTCTCTTTGTCACCTTCCTTTTTTTATATGTTCCGTTTAGTAAAAGTTTTTCACAAACAAGCTGGACAGGTATTACCAGCACGAATTGGGCTACGGTCACCAACTGGACCGCAGGTGTACCCCTTGTTACTACTGATGTTATTATTGGGGATGCCAATTTTACCGGCGCATTTCAACCGGCAATCAGTGGAACATCTAATGCAAAAACACTTACCATTGGCGGCGCCGTACCTTCAACATTAACGGTGGGGAGTACCCTTACGGTTAAAGGTGACATTATCATAAGTTCAAATGGAACGCTTATTAACGGATCTGCTTCCATATCCCTGGCGGGAAACTGGAACAATGGGGGCAGCTATTCAACCACATCTGCGAACGCCACCGTGATCTTTAACGGTACCATCCAGAGTTTGGGAGGTTTGGCGCTTACAACTTTCAGAAAACTTACCATCAATACGGGCAGTGTGCTCACATTAACGGCCAGTTTTAACTGTACGGGTGTATCCAGTTTTCTGAATGTGAGTGGTACATTGAATCCAAATGAATCGCCGTCTTACCTAACCACTGCTGATAGCGTGAGGGTAAACAGCGGTGCTGTTTTAAAAGTGACTGCCAGCCTTTTTGCCTCCAATTATATCATATCAAATTCATTTTCATTGCTCTCAGGATCCATTGTGGAGTATGGAGCTACGGTTATCAACCAAACCATCAGCAGCAGTTATACCTATTCAACCCTCAGGATTAGCGGGGCCGGTACCACCAAATCATTAACTTCGAACCTTCCTGCACTAATATCTACCAGTTCAACTGCAGGCTATATCTATGTACTTTCCGGAACATTTGACCTGGCTTCATTCCAGGCAAACAGGGGAACAACCGTAACAGGAGGAATTTTTAGCGTATCAAATGGCGCATTTCTTAAAATTGGCGCTACAAATACTTTTCCGGCAAATTACGTTACCAATACCTTTGGCTTAGCCTCCACGGTAGAGTATAACGGAGGCGACCAGCCGGTGAGTGCCAAAACCTATGGCAACCTGGTTTTGAGCAGTGCTGCAGGCGCAGCCAATAAAACAATGCCCGTTACCGCTTTCACAGTGGCCGGATCATTGACAAGTACGGTAGGTTCGGGAACATCAGTTACTTATACAGCGGCATCCAATATTTCAGTATTAGGTTCCATGAATATTGGAGCTTCCACCGCATTTGACGGTGCCACTTTCTCTCATTCCATTACCGGTAACTGGAACAATACAGGAACCTTTAATTCCGCTACAGCAACGATTACCCTAAAAGGTACAGGTGCTGTAATATCCGGGAATAGTACTCAAAGCTTTTATAACCTCACGGTTACGGGAGCCAATATAAGCGCCCCGGGGATAACCTCCATTAATATTACGGGTAATTTTGTTACTTCTGGTTCAGGTAAATTCACGCAGCCTGCTCCGGGTTTACTTACCATGAGCGGCACCACCAAAACCCTTACCGGGATTAATATTAACCTGGATAACCTGTCTGTTACAGGTGTAATAACAACTACCTTTACTGCAATAATAACAGGAAATATAACCGTTAGCGGATCATTAATAGCAAGCTCTGGCACTATTACCATGAACGGGACCGGTAAAACGGTCAGCAATTCCGGAACGCTAACTTTTAGAGCGCTGGTAGCAAGTGGAAGCATTAGTACCAACAATAATTTTACTATTTCCTCCTCCCTCAATACTACCGGAAGTTTTACAGCGAGTGCAGGCACTATTACATTTACAGGCAGTTCCTTACTTAGTGGTACTGCAAATCTTTTTAACACTACGATCAATGGCACCTCCCTTTCCTTGGCCAGTAATTCTGTAATGGGTATATCCGGTGCATTTGTAATTACCGCAGGATCATTAAGAGTGACCTCCTATGTACCCAATACCGTTAACTATAACGGTACAGGGGCACAAATAATTAGAGGAACTTCTTATAACAATCTGATCCTTTCCAATGGAGGTACAAAAACCGCCGGCGCTGCAATTACCATAAATAATGCACTAACCATTGCGCCATCAACCACATTTGGTGCAGCCTCATTTACCCACACTGTTGTAGGCAACTGGATCAATAACGGTACATTTACCGCGGGCACTAGTCTTATACAATTTACCGGTGCACCCAATGCTACCATTGCTGGTGCATCTACTTTTAATAATATAACCATCAATAAAAGTTTAACTACCAATAAGGTTAGCTTACTTAATAATATCAGCGTATCAACCATTAATATGACAAAGGGTAGCCTGCAAACGGGCACCAATGTACTTACTATAACAACTACACGTACGGGTAATGATTTTATTATTGGCAACATAACCCGCACACACGCATTTGTTGCCGCTACAACTTATGCATTTGAAGGACCTTTTAATACGATCCTGTTTGCAGCCGGCGTATCAGGCGTAACCTCGGTAACGGTAAATGTAACAGTTGCCACCGTGGCGGATTTTCCATTCGGTGGAGCGATAGGCAGGTTTTACAACATTACGGTTCCATCGGGAACTTATAGTGCCACACTCCGGTTGCATTATGAAGACGCTGAACTAAACGGTAATGATGAAAACATCATGCAATTGTGGAAATACAGCGGTGCTGCCTGGGCGGTATCCGGCAAAACAGGGAACAGCACTACTTCCAATTATGTTGAAAAAAGCGGCCTGACTAATATAACGGACCGATGGACATTTACAGACGACGGAAGTGTACTGAACTGGAATGGCTCGGCAAGTTCTGACTGGAGCACGGCTGCCAACTGGACCCTTGTGCAGGGTACTTTTAGTGGAGCTCCTACCAGTACTGATATTGCACAAATAGGCGTTGCCGGTTTTACCAATCAACCCATCATTACTACTGCTGCCACAGTTAAAGGAATTATATTTGGCAGTACCCAGGCCGCAGCACTCACCCTAAATACGGGCGGCTCGTTATCTGTTAATGGAAGTATTGGTGGAAACTGGAGTGTGGATGCCAGTCATGCCATCAACGCGAATAATCAGAATATTACCGTGACGGGCAACCTGGTTTTAAGTGACAATGCGGTTAACCATACCATCAATCTTAATATGGGAACGGGCACTACCACCGTATCAGGAACCATTACCCAATCGGGAGGCGCCAATATTATTTTTACCGGCGCGGGAACACTTAATATTGGCCAGGATTTTAATTACAGCAGCGGCACTTTTACCCCGTCAACAGGGTTGGTAAAATATACAGGCGCCGTATCCCAGGTAGTGGCAGCCGTGCCCTATTATAACCTCACTATTATAAAAACAGCCGCTTCCATCGCAGCATTAACCAATGCCACAACCATTGCAGGAAGCCTTGTGGTTACAACCGGGGAATTCGACATCAGTAATACCCTCTCCATAGACGGATCAGTGACGATCAGTGCAGGCGCTATCCTTGATGGAAATGCTGCCGTGCTCAATGTAAAAACGAACTGGACAAAAGCCACAACGGGAATTTTTAATGCCGGTACCAGTACCGTAAACATGAATGGAAACGTTACACAAACAATATCTGGCGGAAACTTTAACAATTTTGTTGTAAACAAGACTGCAGGTTCTGTTGTGCTGAGCGGCAATGATTCCATCAACGGGAATCTTTCCCTGCTGGCAGGCACACTCAACCTTTCAACTTTTACCTTTAACCAGTTATCTGCCGGAGACATTTGTACCATTTCGGATGGCACCACTTTACTTTTATCGGGTGCGGATAACTTTCCATCCAACTTTGTAAGTTATGCCATTAGTACAAATAGCCTGGTTCATTATAACGGAACAATAGCGCAGACAATAGCGGATGTAACTTATGGCAATATCACTTTCTCCAACGGGGGGGCAGCGGCAAAAACTTTTGCAGGCTCCAGTACAATTAAGGGAAATTTAACCATCAACAACGGATCTTCTCTTGATGGAAGCACTTATACGATCTCTTTACTGGGCGACTGGAATAATGCAGGAAATTTCATTTGCTCTACCAGTACGATTGCATTAAATGGAGGAATATCCGGAAGCAACAAACTGGTAAACGGCCCTACCAGCTTTTTTAATTTTGCCGTGGGCGGATTCTGCGCACTTACACCAGGTACCGACCTTGTTTTTTTAGGCGACTTTGAAGTAACGGGTTTCCTCGAATCAGGTTTTTGCAACAAAACCTTATATGGTAATTTAACTTTAACCGGTGTTGTTTCTGATGACGGCATATCTACTTTTATGGGAACGCAATTACAATGGCTCCGCTATTCGGGTACCTATTATTCTCCTAGTTATTCAAGTACAGTGGTCTTTAAAGGAACAGTGGCACCTATTTCCGAATCAACGAGTTCCCCAACTTTTATAAACCTTGAAATCAGTAATACCAGCCCGGCGGGCATACTGAGCGATGTAGATATGACCGTTTTGGGCACCTTTCTTGTATCTCCGGGCTGCACCTGGAATGGGGCGGGCTTACACCATACTTTTATGGGGCCTTTTACCAATAATGGCACCATCATGAGCAGTGGCATTCTCACCTTTGCACAGGGGCCGCCTTTAAACCTGGCTCCTTCCACCACTATTCACATTGGTTCCGGATCTGCCTTCCAAAGTACAGGAACGGTAGAATTTGGAGGTGCAAGCCAGCTTTTAATTGATGGCACGCCAACATCATTTAAAAATGTGATCATTTCCAATACCAACAGTGCCGGTATCAGCCCGGCAGCTAACTGGAACATGACTGGAAATTTTTCCATCAATAGTAATGCTATATTTAATTCAGGCGCCTATTCCTATTTAGTTGCGGGAAATATTGAAAGCGATGGGATATTAAACGGGGGTACGTCTACATTTACCATGAGCGCTGCAAATGGGCTGTTGAGCGGCAGTCCCGGAACAGTATTCAATCATTTTACCATATCCGGATCTGTAACAAGCCAGTCTGATTTTAATGTTGCAGGCGATTTTATGAATAACGGTACGTACGACGGATCACTTGGCGCTTTGTCTATGACAGGCAGTGCTTCATCCGTTATTGGCGGATCTGCCACCCCTTCTCCAATTGCATTGCTTACAATCAATAAAGACCCGGGTTCCATGGTTACGGCCAGTGTCAACATTGGCTCCATAACCGCCCTGATCATTAACAGCGGTACATTTTTCACTTCTACCTACACCCTATCACAAAATGGGGCAGGTGGTGTTATTGTGATCCAGGCCGGTGCTACCTTAAAATTAGGTGGCACCAATACAATACCTGCATTTGGCGGATATGGCTTTGATGAAGCAAGTACGGTTGATTATGCAGGTACCACACAATTAATTGGAAGTAATCCTGTTTATGGAAACCTTACAATTTCTACTGCCGGCAATAAAACCACCACCAGCTTTTTACCATTAACCATTGCCGGCAACTTTTCAATTACGGCCGGCAACTTTATAGCCAATAACAATACCCATAAAGTTGGTGGTAACTGGATGATGACCGGCGGCACTTTTAATAACACCAACAGCACCATTCGTTTTAACGGCAGCAATGATCAAAGTATTCAAACCATTGCTCCCTTCAATAGTATTAATATAAATAAACCTGCCGGTGTGGTTAATCTTTTTAGTGATGTTACGGTAAATGCCGTCCTCAGTTTTACGGCCAAAAAAATACAAACAGGCAGTTTTAAAGTTGTAATTCCTGCGGCAGGCTCAGTAACCGGCGCGGCACAAGGCACGGGTTGGGTAAGGGGTAACCTGCAAAAAAATATTGCAACAGGAGCGGCAATTTCCCGGACATGGGAAACCGGTGATTCGCTGTATTATACGCCTGCAACCGTATTGTTCGCAAGTGTGGGTACGGCAGGGAATCTGATAGCGAACGCAACTGCAACCGACCATCCACAGATTGATTATTCAGGAATAGATTCTTTTAAAAGTGTCAATCGTTTCTGGTCGTTTACCAACGCCGGTACTGTATTTACTACGGCCAACGCTACTTTCAACTGGGTGGCCACCGATCGGGATGCCGGCACTACCCCGGCTAATTTTCAAACAGCAACCTATAATGGAACTGACTGGAGTTTTACAACCTTTGCTTCACCGCTTCCCACCTCAATAGTGGCTACCGGGCTCACTTCCTTCGGAGATTTTATTATTGGTGAACGAGTGGGCATTTACCGTTGGACGGGTGAAGCATTTACTTCCGACTGGCATACGGCTGGGAACTGGTCCGGAGGGGTACCAACCATTTCGCTAAATACATTAATACCTACCGGGATAACCGGGGGAAGGTTTTATCCCATATTAAATAGCGGAACCGGCACGGTAAATGATTTGACGGTACAGCCCGCAGGTGCATTAACAGTAACCGGTGCCACATTACAAATTGCCGGAACAGTAAATAACAGCGGCACATTAACCGCCAGCAATGGCAGTATAGAAATGAACGGATCCACTCCTCAAACCATTGCAGCAAATTCTTTCTTTGGGAATAGTATCAGGAACCTCATAATCAATAATAATGTTACACTGGGAGGTGCAATTGCCATTACCGGCACCCTGTCGGTTATGGGCAGCAATAAAACCCTTACAACCGGTAATATGCTTACCCTTAAATCCACCGCTTTGGGCACGGCAAAGGTTGCCCCCTTGCCTGTAGATGGCTCAGGAATGGCAACCAGCTTTATTTCTGGTGCAGTATCAGTTGAAAGATATTTCCCGGCCAGAAGGGCATGGCGGTTGGTTACTTCACCATTGTCCAATGCGGGCTATATTTTTAACGCATGGCAAAATGGAGGTGTATTTAATGCAGGCAAAGGAACCTTAATAACAGGCCCCTCCCCTTCGGGTGCCAATGGTTTAGATCCAAGTACACATAATGCGGTATCAATGAAATCTTTTAGTTCCGCAACACAGGCATACATCAATATCACCAATACCAAAACCTCCCTGCTTTCAAATAGTAGCGGCAGTGCAGACAATATCGGGTTAAAGGGGCT
>JBBQTL010000097.1:0-19664 GCA_038213285.1 Chitinophagales bacterium | reverse complement strand
ATTTTACTGCCATCGGAGGTAATCTGCCTACCAGTGCTGCGATGTGTGGTAATGTGGTAGTTTGGAAATGTGCCCATACACAGATTTATAGTGCCCAGGTTTTTATGCGAATACTAAAAGAAGCCGGATTGCCTGACGGTGTTATTAATCTTGTATTCGTTGATGGGCCGGTATTAGGCGAAGTATGTTTTAACCATCCCGATTTTGGAGGTGTTCATTTTACCGGGAGTACAGGTGTATTCAATTTTATGTGGAAAACAATTGGTGCCAATACAGGAATTTACAAATCTTATCCCCGTATCGTTGGTGAAACCGGAGGAAAGGATTTTGTTATTGCTCATAAAACCGCCCACCCGGATGTAGTGGTTGCGGCATTGGCCAGGGGGGCATTTGAATACCAGGGACAAAAATGTTCCGCAGCATCCAGGGCATATATTCCTTCAAATTTGGCAAGTGAAATAAAAAAGAAACTGGTCGCTGAGTTAAAGACCATGAAAATGGGAACGACAGAAGATTTCACCAATTTTATTAACGCTGTAATTGATGAAAAGAGTTTTGATAAATTGGAGAGTTACATAAAAGGGGCTGCAAAAAAGGGTAGCAATGCTAAAATTATCGCTGGCGGAAAATGTGATAAATCGAAAGGGTTTTTTATTGAGCCAACTGTAATAGAAACCACTGATCCAAAGTATATTACTATGTGTGAAGAATTGTTTGGACCGGTTCTTACTTTATATGTATACGATGAAAATAAATTTGAAGATGCTTTGAAACTGGTAGACAGTACTTCTCCTTATGCATTAACAGGAGCCGTTATTGCACAGGACAGGTATGCAGTAGAACTGGCAACAGGTAAATTACGAAATAGCGCAGGTAATTTTTATATCAACGACAAACCAACAGGTGCAGTGGTGGGCCAGCAACCTTTTGGGGGTGCAAGGGCAAGTGGCACAAATGATAAGGCGGGTAGTATGTTAAATTTGTATCGTTGGTTAAGTGCAAGAACCATTAAAGAAACTTTTACCCCGGTAACTGATTACCGGTATCCGTTTATGTTAGAAAAATAATTAACGTTACTAGATTACAGGTTGTTTTATCATTATTATGTTAATTGTGATTATTAGTCAAATCTTTTATAAGGAAGGTAATTGATACATTCAAATT
Source organism: Chitinophagales bacterium (assembly GCA_038213285.1). Classification (GTDB taxonomy): domain Bacteria; phylum Bacteroidota; class Bacteroidia; order Chitinophagales; family Chitinophagaceae; genus Ferruginibacter. The sequence goes on along the minus strand of JBBQTL010000097.1, from coordinate 18,500 downwards.
CATACTTATGAAGTAAATGGGGTTGAAAATCTTCAACCCTTTTTTTATTCGGACAATATCAGATAAATTCGCCCTATAATATTAAAGTTTGAAAACAATACTAGATAAGCGACAATTACATCTGACTATTTTAAGGCTTTCGCACCAGCTCCTTGAGAATCATTTAAATTTAGAAGAAGTAGTTTTTATCGGCATGCAGCCGCGGGGTGTTCAAATAAGTAAACTCATTGTGGATGGGATACGTAACCTTTCCCCGGGTGAAAAGGTACAATATGGTATTTTGGATATCACTTTTTACAGGGACGATGTAAGAAACCAACTGCATATTGCTAATAAAACAGATATTTCTTTTTCTATAGATGGTAAAATTGTGATATTGATTGATGATGTCCTGTATACTGGCCGAACTATCCGGGCGGCACTGGATGCGATCCAGGATTTTGGCCGACCGCAAAAAATTGAGTTATGTGTGTTGGTTGACCGACGGTTTAACAGGGAGCTTCCCATTCAGCCTGATTATTCAGGGATTTCAATTGATACAGCATTCTCTCAAAAAGTGAAAATCGAATGGGATAGGGAAGAAGTAGTTTTATATTAAAAAGAACTTTATCGTCAAAATCAAAAAAAGCAATTTTGCATCGTGTGAAAATTAGAATAGGTAGTACTCTTGTTAATAACTATCACCTACTGGCTAAAGATAGTAGCTCTTCCCCTTTAATAAAAATACCGCAGTTGTATAAGTGGCTACGTATCTGCTGAAAATTTGATTATTCGTGGCAAAATTTCAAACAAATCTATTAGCTTTGCCGCTTAATGCAACTATCCACCAAACACTTATTGGGCATTAAAGATCTAACACCGGAAGATATTTCTCTGATTTTAGCTACTGCCTCACAATTCAAAGAAGTTTTACAACGTCCCGTTAAAAAAGTCCCTTCGTTAAGGGATATTACCATTGTTAATTTATTTTACGAAAACAGTACCCGAACCCGTATTTCATTTGAACTGGCTGAAAAGCGTTTAAGTGCAGATACCATCAATTTTTCTGCTTCCGCATCTTCCGTATCCAAAGGGGAAACATTGCTGGATACCGTAAATAATATCCTAAGCATGAAGGTAGACATGGTAGTGATGCGGCATAGTGCCAGTGGAGCTCCTCATTTTTTAGCCAGGCATATACCGGCAGCAATTGTAAATGCAGGAGATGGTATTAATGAACATCCAACGCAGGCTTTATTAGATGCCTTTTCAATTAAAGAAAAACTGGGTAGCCTGGAGGGGAAAAAAATTGTATTGGTTGGTGACATTATGCATTCAAGGGTGGCATTAAGCAATATTTATTTGTTAAAAAAGATGGGAGCTGAAGTGATGGTAGCCGGCCCTCCCACTTTAATTCCAAAATATATCCGGGAAGCGCTTCAGGTAAGGGTGGAGTATAGTTTGAAAAAAGCGTTGGAATGGTGCGATGTGGCAAATGTATTACGGATTCAACTGGAGCGGCAAAACCAGGTGCTTTTTTCTTCGCTCCGGGAATATAACCTCGCTTATGGTGTAAGTAAAAAGTTATTAGATGGATTGAAGAAGGAGATCGTTATAATGCATCCGGGCCCAATTAACAGGGGGGTAGAGATTGACAGTGATGTCGCTGACGGTAATCAGTCAATTATATTGCAGCAGGTAGAAAATGGCGTAGCAGTAAGAATGGCGGCACTGTATCTGTTGGCAGGTAAAAGGCCGGATTAGTTATTGTATCTGTAATGTTTTTAAAATAATACATTTGACTATTGATTTACGATTTATTATAATAAAGTAAATTTTTCGAAATTTGGATGTATATTTCTCCTTACAAATAATTTTTCCCGTTTACACTTTTGCAAATTACCATTATAACGGACTAACAATATGCAACGCACCTGTTTATTTCCCGGCACATTTGACCCTGTTACCATGGGACATATCGATATTATTGACAGGGCGATGCCTTTGTTTGATAAACTCGTAATTGGCATCGGTAGAAATGTAAATAAAGTTCCAATGTTTAGCGAGGAACAAAGGTTAAACTGGTTACTGGAAATTTACAAGGATGAACCAAAAGTGACGGCAGTCGTTTACGATGGACTGACAGTTAACTGTTGCAAAATGGTTGGTGCAAATTTCATCTTACGTGGAATAAGATATGTAAACGACTTTGAATACGAAAAAGCAATTGCGGATATGAATAGAAGTATTGATGGTCATATAGAAACTGTTTTTTTGACTTGTTTACCACAATACACCTCTATTGCATCTACCCTTGTAAGGGATGTCTTAAAAAATGGTGGTGATGTATCGCAATTCCTTCCTGCGGTAGTGAATGAATCTATTAATAACCTAACATTAAAATGATCCCAAATGTCAATCTGGTTCAAAAAAAATATTAAAGTAGCAGATATTGCTCCCTTTGCTGTAGATACTATGGCTGAACATTTGGGTATGGAATGGACAGAAATAGGGGACGATTATATAAAAATTAAGATGCCGGTAGACCACCGCACCAAGCAACCTTATGGTCTTTTGCATGGCGGAGCCAGTTGTGCCCTGAGTGAAACAGCAGGCAGTGTAGCGTCCCAGTTAGTAATTGATCCCAATAAATTTATTTGTGTGGGGCTTGAAATAAATGCCAACCATATAAGAAGTGCGAGACAGGGATATGTAACAGGTATTGCTAAACCTTTACATCTTGGTGCAACTACACATGTTTGGGATGTTAAAATTTATGATGAATTGGACAAACTGATTTGTATAAGTCGGCTTACGGTGGCCATATTGAATAAAGCCTTTTAATTTCTCAGGGAATTTCAAAAAATATACCCAGGATATCTTTTATGGATGGGTAGGTATTTTTAAGTGGTTCTTTAATGTCTTTCGTTTTTACCCATTTTATATCAGTAATGTTTTCTTCTGTTTGTGGAACAAGGATTTGATAATTTTTGCTGGTCATATAATACCAGTGAGAAACCTTCAGAAAGTGTTTTCCAAAAGCAGTATAAGTATGGTAAGTCACACCAACCTTGTTTTTCAATGTTAATTTTGTTACACCAGTCTCTTCTTTTACTTCCCTTATTGCGCATTGCTCCAGGTTCTCTCCCTTTTCCACCTTGCCTTTGGGCAAGTCCCACTTTTCAAGCCGGTAGATAAACAGTATTTCTTTTTTTTCGTTTTGAACAACTCCCCCTGCAGCTTCTATTAATTGGAAATACTTGAAGAAGGCTTTTTTTAATTTTTCAAGATCGGCATTCCATAAAACCCCTGCGTGAAATTCTTCTTTTTTTATTTCATGCAGCAAAGATTTGATAGCAGGACCGGAAATCTCATCAACAAATACAGCATCAGGATGATGCAAAATTTCATTCAGCTTTGTGTCAATCTCATCACAGAGATAGACTGGTTTATCATCAAAGTAGATTTTTATGTGCATGGTATTATCTGTTTGTTATGTTCATTGACTATTAAATATTTCCCGCCATTATTAGTAAAACGTTCGTATGAATAGTAAAAAAGGAAAGCTAATGGCTTTTTTATAAATTTGTGGCATGACAGATAAAAAAGCAACCGCTGAAAAACTATTACAAATTAATGCAATTAAATTAAGTCCGCAACAACCCTTTACCTGGGCCAGTGGTTGGAAAAGTCCGATTTACTGTGATAACCGAAAAGTATTATCATTTCCATTCATCCGGGATTTTATTAAAAGTGAGTTGTGCAGTGTTGTGTTTGAACAATTTCCGGAAGCTGATCTTCTTGCGGGTGTTGCAACTGCCGGAATAGCCTGGGGAGCTATGGTAGCTGATCAGTTAAAGCTACCCTATATTTATGTACGTCCTAAACCCAAGGATCATGGCCTGGGAAACCAGGTTGAAGGATTTTTTGAAAAAGGGAGCAAGGTGGTTGTAATTGAGGATCTCATTTCTACGGGTAAAAGTAGTCTTGAAGTTGTTAAGGTTCTCAGGAAGGAGGGGGTTGAAGTAGTTGGTATGGTTTCAATTTTTACTTATGGTTTTGATGTTGCTGAAAAGGCGTTTACCATGGCCGGGGTAAAATATACCTCCTTAACTGATTACAATACACTTATTGAGCTGGCAACAGAAAATGGCACTGTGACCCCCGAACAACAAAACACTTTGTTAAACTGGCGGGAAGACCCCGCAAACTGGAACGTAGTGTAATAACTTTTAAAAATAACAACTATGAAAGCTATTTAATTAACGCTGTTATCCCTGGCTGGTTTGGTAACAGTAAGTTTCGCCCAGCGAAATGCTGTACAAAAAGTAGTTATAAAAACGCCTACCGTACAATGCGAAATGTGTAAGGACAAAATCGAAAAATACCTGGGCAGGGAACCGGGCGTATCTGCTGTAAAAGTAGATTATAAAAAGAAGACAACTTCTGTAACATTTTTAACTGACCGGAATAATATTGAGCAATTAAAAACCGCAATTGCCAATGCTGGATATGATGCCGATGATGTAACCGCTGAAGAAAGCGCTTACAACAAATTACCTAAATGTTGTAAGAAACCGGCATCTACAATAAACATTAATACTCCGGATCCTAAATAAAGATTCCTACAATAAAAGAAACTTGTAACCGCCTTATGGCGGTTTTTTTTTATTCCTTAGAACATCGTGAATTTCTGCCTGCCTTCATAATTTACAGGGAAGCTCTTAAAAAGATTAGCCTTTCCAACCTTTACTGACCCGGTTACTTTTACGTTTAGCTCCGTGTTGATAATCGTGGCCAATCCATTCCTCAACAGGTTCTTCATATCCACATCAATTTTAATAGGAACTGCAAATTCTGCTCTCGCTGGTATTGAAACGAATTGCTCCTGCACAGTGTGCCCCAGATAATTATTATCAACAAAAACATCAAGGTCGGTTGATTTTAATTGAAGACCAAAGTTGTTTGGATTGTAGTACACCAGATCCATTTTGATGGTCGTGGCAGAGAATCCAACCTTATCAATGGTGAAATTTTTAAAATCTCTGTATTCCAATTCTTTAGGTGTACTGCACGAAAACAGCAAAATTGTCAGTGATTTTAAAAATAGTAGGGGAGCAGATTTTGTCAGGTTCATCTATAGTAAATATTATTTTAAGATAGCGCAAGTTAAGTAGTTATCGGTAAAACAGTTCTAATAGATGTTTAAATGATTGCTATATACGTTAGCAAAAACAGATGCCAGCATGTCAAACCCGTAAAATGAGTAAACTAATTATATTAGTTTAAATATTTTTACCTTAAATAATTCTTTATTAACTTTGTATGAGTTTTATTGAGCATTTAACATTCGATCAATTAGATATTATAATTGGTAAAAATTCAAAATTATTATCTGAATTTAACAGCGCTACTTTTGAGTTTAAATTTTTAATTATATTATTCATTTTCAATTAATTATGTATTTTATTTAAATTTTGATTTTAAATAAAATAAACATTACTAATATTTCTAACTACTAAATCACCAAAAAGCTGAGTTTTTACACTTTTTGATCCTCTGATACATGACTCATAAATGCCTTTTAAGTATTAGCGGCTATAAAAAGGGGTTAATAAAAGTGAGAAAAAAGAAGTTAGCATGCCCTGAAGTTATGTCATATATTTTCACTGGATTAATAAAGTGAATATTTGCAAGTGACTCTTCTTGCATATCGTTTTAGTGGTTTGCCTGGTTTGCTATTTTTGAAAAATTAATGGTATACCAATTATTAGGGGAATATATTCGGGCAATACTATTGGGAATAAATTTCAAAAATTGAAGAGTAAGTTTAGAAAGATGTTTGATTGGAAGTCAAATTCACCTTAGGGCCGCATACTGATTATGTTTTAAAATGCTGGCAAGTAATTGCTAATAGATACAAAATTATTGGCTCAATAAAATAATAGGTTGTCTTTGACGTTTATCTACCAACCCGGAGATAATGGCACTTGTGCTTGGTAAACAAGATGTTTTCTTTGGGGGTTACAGAACCGTTTTAGGTTCGTAAACAAAAGCCCGATTTCTATCGGGCTTTTTGATTTTTTTGTTCTGTCACTCATAAGTCTATCGTTGATGAACGCTCGTTCCGTCAATGTCCATATTAGTTTTGAAGAGCCGGAATCTATAAAATCTGGTAGATGAAAATAGAGAATAAATTGGGAATATAAATCGAAGGGAAGGTATTAAAGTAAAATTATAAATTATGGTAAGGAATGTGGCAAGTCCCAATTACTTGGGTTAGTCATAGGTCATTTGGCTGGCAAAATTTAGGTAAATTATCCCATGGGAAAACCTGGGATTAAGAAGTTATTTTCTTCCTAATTGCGACCTTTTTTAAATTATTTAAGGAATCATGTACAGCACCCTGAATAGATTTGTCAATTTTCACTTTGAATTTATTCATCATTATTAACGGTTTAATATCCGTTTCACCTTCGCTGCTGTTTAATTCAAAAATGTAGGTATTTGTTTCTTTTTTGCCAGATTGTTCGTCCTCAATTTTTACCAGGATTCTTGAACCGGTGATTTCTTTTTCAACTACAAGGGAAACGATCGGTTCATTCTTAACATCCGGGTTTAACAACTCATCATTAATAAAAGCATTTACGAAATCATTTTCAGGCTGTTTTTTTTGTTTTTTTCCCGGTTTTCCAATGGGTGCCACCACAATATTTTGATTCATTTGTTTTATTGGCTCGTTCTTAATAATTCCCATTGACTTAATTTCATTGCTTACTCGGGTAAACCGACCATTATTCAATGTTGGTTTCTTATCATACAATTTTACTTTTTCAATTACTCCATTTTCCGGTTTATTGCGGGTAAATGGAAGAATTGTAAACATTCCGGCAATCAATAGAATCCCTAAACATGCCAGTTTAAATTTTTGATAGGAGCTGAAATTTGTATCCGGAGTGGTATTGAAAAGCCGTTTTATTCTTTTTAACAGTTTTTTTTTGTTACTTGTTGCTGTTAATGCCAGACCAAACTGACTAAAACTCCTTTGTTCCTCTAAAGTCAATAAAGCTTTTGAATATTCATATGGATCATATTGAAAGCTTTTAACCCAATCATCACAGCAGTTCTCTCTTTCTGCTTTTGCATAATTGCTTAATAAAATCGCAAACGGATTAAAAAACAAAACCAGCTCAGTTATTAACTGAAAAATATTGACCAGGTAATCATTTCTCCGGATATGTGCCAACTCATGCAATAAAATTGCTTCCGTTTGATGAATGGATAAATAATTAATGATAGCCGCCGGTAGTAAAACGATGGGTTTAAAAAAGCCAGTTACGGATGGCACATCAACGTTTTCAGATAACCAAACCTGCACTTTTCTTTTAATTCCTATATGCAGTGCATGATTATTTATAAACAAACGAAAATCAATTGGAGCCTTAGTCAGTCCCTCTTTTTGTATAAAACGGTTGGAAAATAAAATGTTTATAAACCTCGCCAGATAACAGGAAAGAATTATGAAATAAAGAATGGATAGGTAAGGAAGTAAATTGCCGGTAGATGTTAATACAACCAGCAAACGACCTGGAACAAATATATCATCATTAGGGGCCGTGGTTATAAGTATCTGATAATTTTTAAAAACTGTAAGTATAAACCATACCATAGAGGTGAAAAGGAGGGAGATGCTCAAATTGTATTTAACTAAAGCAGATAAGTTGCAATTGACGTATGTAATAAATTGATATAATAACCATAAAGCGCCCACTTGCCATAGGCTATTTATGATAGCCCAACCGATGGATTGAAGTATAAAGGATTGCTCAAAAACAGTAAATGGCATATTTTTAATGCTATTTGATTGTGTTTAAAAAGTTTTTTATTTCCTCCAGTTCTTCTTTCGACGCTTTATGATTTCCCAAAGCCTGCATCACCAATTGTGCAGAGGAACCGGCAAATAAGGAATCAATCATCTTATTCAGGAATAGGTTTTGTGTACTTTCTTTACTTACGGATGGGTGATAAATATGTGTTTTATTACTGCTGTCTCTGCCAACCAAACCCTTTTCAAACATTATTTGCATCAGTTTAAGTGTAGTCGTGTACCCTGCATCTTTTGTTTTAAGGAGTTCTTCATGCACATCTCTTACGGAGGCGGTTGTTTTATCCCATAACACCTGGAGTATTTCCAATTCGCTTTCTGTAGGCTTATTATTTTTGTTTAATATCATAATACGATTCATTTCGTATAGCAAAGTAAGAATAATTTCGTAATACTAAAAACCAATTATCATTTTTAATCGATTTTTAATAAAGAATTAGTCATTTTGATGAGGGGCATTTTTGAGTAGATTACAATTTCCCGGCTTGGGGTATCGTAATTTTATCAGTTGTGTGAAAAATAATTACACTTAATATTCGAAACACCAATAACTTGAGCGCATCAATTTTTGAATAGGAGCGCAAAAATTGGGTGGATTAAATTTTTTACTCATTCTGAAGGTGGTTATCTTAATAACAGGAAACTACCTTTTTGGGTTAATATTTGTCCCTGATCACAAATTGCTTCTAATATATAAACATAAGTGGCCAAAGGTTGAAACTGGCCCTTATAGGTTCCGTTCCAGGCAAAAGATTTACTGTTAGGCAAAAAGTTTTTAGCCTCGTACACTACTTTTCCCTCCCGGTTATAAATCAAAAATTTTGTGATTGATTTTATCCCTCTTGTTATTGGATAGTAATAGTCATTTAAATTATCATTGTTCGGGGTAAATGCCTTAGGTAATAAGATGTTGGTATTTTTACATTCTACAAATATGCTGATATTATCATTTGCAACACAACCGCTATCGGATATCACTTTAATAATATAAGTTTCAGAATTTAATGCAGTTCCAGTGGGAGAAGCACAATTATTACAAAAAAGCTGGACAGCAGGTGTCCATGCATAGCTGACTACATTATTACTGTAAGCAGGAGTAATAGCAAAAGATGAATTGTAAGGAAGAATTTTATCTGCACCAGCATCAACTACTGGCAAAGATTTTACAATTACATTAATTACTATACTATCACTAAAACATCCTACTGAATCTATTAAAGTAACCAAATAAGAAGTGCTTTGTTGAGGAGCAGCAATTGGGGTAAAACTGGTAGCACTTGATAATCCCGTTGCCGGTGACCAGGTAACGAGGGCTGCCTTAGGTCCAATATCCAGTTGAACATTGTCGTTTCTGCATATATAGTAATTATTTGCCGGTGAAACGGCATTAAAGGGTGCATACACTTTTATAAGTACACTGTCATCAATAATGCAATTGAAGCGTGTAGTAGCTTTCACATAATACTTTGTAGTTATAGCAGGATTTGCAACGGCTGAATCGCAGCTATTGCAGGAAAGGGTAGCAGCGGGTGTCCACAAAAAATTACTATTTGAAAAAGTCTGAATAGCTACCGGCTGCCCGAGACACATGGTGTCTATTTGAGGAACTACTCTTAAAAATGGTAGCGGATTGATTATTACAATTTTCGTCAGGCTGTCTTTGCATCCACGGATGTCGAAGGCAATAAGTTTTATTTGATAAGTTCCCGCATTTTGATATTGAAAAGTAAGCGGTTGGTAAATGGTATCATTGGTAATCCTGTCGCCATAATTCCAATACCACAAACTAACTGAGTCAACGGCAATAAAAGGTTTCGAGAGGTTTATAATGCTTACCGGGTTATTAAAACATAGAGTGTCGGGTGAAACAAAGTTCAAATCCGGCCCTTTTACAATAATCGGATGATCGAGTTGTATGGTATCCAGGCAACTTTGTGGCCCGTAATTTATGGACACGAAATTATTATAAATGCCTAATTTGTTGGCATTTACACCAATAGTCGAATTGGAAGTGCCCGCAATTTTCAGCCCAACAATATTCCAATTATATATTGCACCAGAATTGGTGTAATTATTAGTAATTGTGAAAACAGTTTGTACGTATTTACAAATCGAAGAATCAGTATTGACAAGAACCGGATCAGCGGTATAAACAGGTCGTGAGAAGTTGTCGGAACAGCCGGTTATTGAATCGGTTATAGTTAGCGTGGTTGCGAATTGGCCTGTAGCAGGAAAATTATGTATTGCATTGGTAGTAGTTACAGTTGAACTGTTATCACCGAAATTCCACAATGTAGATGATAAATTACCAAGGCTGGTATTGGTAAACGAATAAGTTTTTTTATTGGCACAGGTATTGGAATAAACATATTTCGCAATAACGCCCACAACTTCTATTTGAAAACTAATCGTAGTTCCGCCGCATCCATTAAAAAAGGGAGTTACGCTTAGTGTTTTAAAGCCAAGGGTAGTGTATTTGTGAGAAATAAGTGTATCATTGGTAAAAGCCGTTGTACCATCTCCGTAGACCCATCTATACCTGTTGGCATCTGTTGCTTTTGCTACAAAAAGAGGGGTTTCCGATCCGCACACTACATTTTTTTTTGGGTATGCTATATGATTTATTGGAGGGGTTCCAAATGCTATAGCCGGAAAATTAAAGGTATTTGTGCAACCCTCATTGGTTATGATACTTAAAGTAGGGGTGTAAGAACCCACTAATGGGTAGGAGTGACTGGTATTATTAGTAGCGGTTGTGTTTATTGGGCTTCCATCATCATAATTCCAGCTATAACTGCTTACCGCTCCATTTAAAGGTAAATTTACATTGGCATTAAAATTTACATCAGCCGGAATACAACCACTAGTGGGACTGGCTGTTGCCGCAATGGCAGGTTTATTTACTTTAATGGGGGTTGAGGCAGTTCCGGTACAACCATTTATATCGGTTACTTTTAAAGTGACCTGGTAATTGCCAAAATTGGCATAATTGTGTGCTATATCTTTTGTCGATGAATTGATGATGCCCGTAGTATCGCCAAAATCCCAGGTATAATTTGCTATATTACCATTTGAATTTCCGATAAAGTTTATTGCACCTGGTATACAAATATAATTTCTGTCATAGCCAATAGCAGGAAGAATAGTAGGATTGATTACGATCGTTTTAATAATTTCACTCGATGTTTGATCGTAAATAGCTGTGAGCTTCACGGTGAAAGTTCCTGCTGTTGCATAAGTTGCGGAAGCTACTGCACTATAGCCCATTGTGTTGTTTCCAAAATCCCAAATAAATCCTGTCGGGCTTCCAGTACAATTTTGAGTAAATGTTATGTTGGAGGGATTGCAAAATACGCCATTACTGCTTTGAAAAGTAAAATCCGCAGTCTGCGACTTTACATGAAAGGGCAATAGAAATACAGGCAAAATAAAAATTAATCTGGGCATTTTTGTTTGGTTAAATATTTCGTTATTCGATACTGCACATTTCTAGTTGAATAATAATCACAAGCAACTTGCAATTCATATACCAATAATAACGTATTCTGCTTTTTTTAGTTTTTTCTGTTGAGCACCCTGACAAATTTTTTTTTGACGGCCTACACATTTCGCGGATATGGACCGCTTGTAGCCTTTGGTTTCATTAATAAATTTCTTAACAGGATAAATAGATAGACCGGGTTTTTTAATGTCGGTTTAAAATTCTTTTTTTGGATGTTAAAGCTTTGTATAAGCTATTTCGGCAATATGCTAATAGCTATTTTTTTAGTATTATTTTGTATAGGAAAATAAAATACATTTATTATCCATCCACGTCAACTTCATTTATCGTTCCTTATGAGTGTAATTCTTTGAAAGGATATATAATTTCACAATCATACCTTAGTTGATTTCCTGCACCGGAATTTTTGAGAACTAACTATTTAACTATTGTACACACAAAAGATATGGGAAGTTGGAAAAAGGTAAAAGGTTAAGTCTTCAAACTATGTTTTGCTGAAAAATATAGTTTTGTAATAATTCAATATTTTTTTAACTCGTTTTTTCTTAATTGGTGAGTTGTTTTACTACTACCATCATGGCTCCAGCCTGGAGAATGAATAAAATATTTTATACCAGTAATAATGGAGCCGGAAGCGTATGCTTTTTTAAAAAGGTCAGTCCATGTTTTAAATGCAATCACTGCTGGATTGAATGATTCAATATTTTTTGTCAAACCATATTTTGGCCTTTCTTCTTCAGGTTGAAAACTTCCAAATAATCTATCCCAGATAATTAATATACCTGCATGATTTTTATCTAAGTATTTCAAATCGCTGCCGTGGTGAACCCTGTGATGCGACGGGGTATTGAAAATTAACTCGATCGGTTTGGGAAGTTTGTCAATAGTTTCCGTGTGAATCCAAAACTGGTAGATGAGGCTGATTTGTTGCATCAATAAAATATAGATCGGGTGAAATCCTGCCAATGGCATCCACGCCCAAAAAAGGAAGGTCCCGGTTGCATTTCCGGTCCAGGTTTGTCGAAGTGCAGCGGCTAGATTATAATGCCGGGAAGAATGATGCACCACATGGCTGGCCCATAAAAAATTCACATGGTGACTTACCCTGTGAAAAAAATAATAGGAAAAATCATCCGCAAAAAAAAGTAATAACCAATACCACCAGGAGCCTGCATCGGGATTGAATAACCTGAATTGATATATAAAAGTGAAGAGTCCGAAAATTAACACCTTCGTAAAAAGGCTGGTAATCACATTTCCAATACCCAATCCCAAACTGCCGAGGGTATCTTTTAACTCATACAATTTTTTGTTTTCCCGATAAGAGAACCAGGCCTCAATAGAAAGCAGTAAAACAAAGACGGGGATGGCGTAATATAATATAGCAGGAGGCAACAGAAATATTATTTTTTATTAAAAATACAGAAAAAAATCGGGTTTGAATATAGTTGGATGCATTTCAAATCCTTGATAGCTATCGGATTTGAAATGCACCCATATAATTAAATTGCAGTTGAAAGCTTTGATTTCGAAATGTAATAAATAATACAGTTATTAAATACTTTCCCTTTCAAAATAATCTGCTAAAATCCATATCAGATAAGATATATGCTTTTACTTTCATGCAGTATCCCAATTATTGTCAAATTAGTTAGGCATTTATTTAAAAGCCCGGAACTATTCCGGGCTTTTTTAATACCTAATAACATATCGCTGCGTATTACTCAACGTTCCCGGCCAACACTCCAGGCTCGGGAGGAGATTGCTGCGAAGGTAACTCTTGCCATGTCTCCTTGTCGGCATTAATTATCGCTTTTTATGTCAAAGAGCTGGCACTGTGTGGACTAAAATGTGGTTCACTAAAAACCTAACCTGTTTTATGCTGTATAGGGCTGTAGTAACTGCCTGGCACAGGAAACCATCGCTCTTTGCCCGCCCCTCCTTCTTGCGCCCAACGTTATAGTATAGCGTCCCGCACAATCAATGCTATACATTCCCCTGCACCTCTAGGTTTGTGCTTCTTGCATCTGTGCCAAACCAGCAACCAGGTTCCTGTTCCCGATGATTACAAAAAGACATCCGGAAAAACCGATTTTTTTCTGTACGATGATGGGGTTACTTGTTTTATTTTATAAAACTGCTTGTTAAAGTTCTGTAACGATTGAAACCCACTTTCAAAACAAACCTGACTAATGTTTTTATCTGTATTAACGAGAATTCTGCAGGCATAGCCAATGCGTACTTCATTTAAAAAGTTGATGTAAGTTTTTTTAGTACATTTTTTAAAATAGTTGCAAAATGCAGGAACGCTCATATTGGCAATATCCGCTACTTCGGCTAAACCAAATTGGCTTTTAAATGAATTGATAGTAAAATTAAATATCTTATCGATTTTATCATTACCCTTAGCATCTAATTGCCTTACCATACCAGTAGATAGTTTATTGTAATCGTTAGATGACGCTATGGTATAAATACAATTACATAAACTAATGATGCGTTGAAAGCCGGTGGTTTGCTCTAAATTTTTAATTAAATTGGTGAGTATTTCCTTGCTTGTTCCCGAAATCTTTAATCCCTGTGCCGATATAGCAAATAACTCCCTGATAGGAGCACACTCATCGGTTAAAAAGAAGTCCTTTCCCCAGCAGTCTTCCCTAAATTGAATAACAATTGCGCTTGTAATTAAATCCTTTTCCCTTTTTTGAAAGGTATGCGGAAGATGCTTCGCTAAAAAGAATACATCGCCCGTTTCAAAACCTCCAATATAATTACCTATAAAGCTCATGCCCGAGCCTTCTGTAAACAAAATTAACTCGTATTCAATATGATGGTGCCAGGGCACTTCAAAGTTTGGGGTGCGGTAGGTGCGGCTAACAAAAGAGCTGTTTTCAGTAAGTGGCAATTTTTGGATGATCGGTTTCAATTATCAGTTTTTAATCTAAACTTAATGGTTGTAGCTAAGTTGCCTGGTAACAATATTAAAATAGTTTCTAAACTCAATAAGATAGCAGCAGCTTTGCATTGGCTTCCCTGCTAACTTTACCTATTGTTGTTAATAAATTTCAGCAGGTTGTGAAATGCCAAACCCAATTCTGTTTAAATTAAAAACGAACTGCAGCTATAATTTTATGAAAATTAACTATTTCTGTCCCCGTTGGGGAGCTGAGAACATACCATGGGATGAGTTTTGTGCCAAGGTTAAAGCCGCAGGTTACGATGGTGTAGAAACCGGAATTCCTTTTGACGAAGCTGAAAAGAACGCAATCACCCAGGCATTAGAAAAGCACCACCTGCTATTAATTGGCCAGTACTATCAGTCGTTCGAAAAGGATTTTGAGCAACATGCCGCCAGTTTCGAAAAATACCTTCGTAACATTGCCCGCTTACATCCTGTGTTAATTGATTCCCAAACCGGGAAAGATTACTTCAGCCTGGAACAAAACAGCCGGCTTTTCGCAATAGCGCAGGAAATTGCGGATGAAACAGGGGTGCTAATCGCTCATGAAACCCATCGAAACAAAGCGTTGTTTGCTGCACATATTTCAAAGAACCTACTGGCAGCCAATCCTGGTGTACACATTACCGCCGATTTCTCCCATTGGTGCAATGTATCAGAAAGTTTGTTGGAAGAGCAGGAAGATGCAGTAGAACTGGCGATAAGCCGTACCGTACATATCCACGCCCGGGTGGGATACTGCGAGTCGGCACAGGTACCCGACCCACGGGTACCTGCCTGGCAACCAGAACTAAATGCGCATTTATCGTGGTGGGACAAAATTGTAAACCTAAAGAAACAATCGGGAATTGAAGCCTTTACCATAACACCAGAGTTTGGGCCCTACCCATATATGGTACACCATCCTGAAACAAAAGAGCCCATTGCCAGCCAGTGGGATATCAATGTTTACATGATGCGATTACTTAAAGAGCGTTACAAACGGTAGCGGTTTTTTACCATACACTTTCACATAACCCAGGCATGCCAAATACAATAGCCGATCATTCAGTAGCAGATTCAAATACGCTGCTACACTTTAATAAAAATTACATTCTCCTCATCAGCACCATCGCTGCCCTTGGGGGTGTACTGTTTGGTTTTGATACTGCCATTATATCGGGTACCATTCCATTTATAAAAAGCTATTTTCAATTAAATGAAGTGATGCTGGGCTGGGCCGTAAGCTCCATCTTAATAGGCTGCGGCCTGGGTGCCATGCTGGCGGGTAAACTGGCCGATGCGCTGGGCCGCAAAATGGCCTTGTTTACCTGCGCTTTTTTATTCGCTGTTACCGGTATGGGCGTAGCACTTGCCCAATCGCTTTCCATTTTCATATTGTTCAGGATAGCAGGTGGCATCGCAGTAGGCGCCGCTGGCATGGTGGTACCCATGTACATTGCCGAAACAGTACCCGCTTCATTTCGGGGAAGGATGGTTGCCCTGTATCAACTTGCCATTGTAATGGGCATCCTGTTGGCCTACGTGGTTAACTATACACTTTCTGATATTGGTGAAAACGGTTGGCGCTGGATGTTTGCATCACAAGCCATTCCGGCAGTATTGTTTTTTGTTGCGTTGTTTTTAGTACCCGAAACTCCCCGCTGGCTTATCCAAAAAAAACAGCATGACAAAGCATTTGACATACTTTCAAAAACGGGTGGCAAAGGGTATGCTGAAGCAGAGTTACTTACTATTAACCATAGTTTTAGCAGCCAGTCTGCCGGCAAACTTAAAGACTTGTTTCTGCCTCGATACAGTAAAGTGCTTATAATGGGAATACTCATTGCCACCTTTCAACAGATTACGGGCATTAACGCCATACTTTATTATGCTCCCGAAATTTTTAAGAACACGGGTGTAAGTGCTGCCATCGCTTCTATGCAAACCATTGCGATTGGGGTTACCATGCTGGTATTTACCCTGGTGGCTATATGGTTGGTAGATAAAGCAGGCCGTAAAAAGCTACTGCTTGCAGGCTGTGTAATTATGGCAATCTCACTACTGGCAGTAGCCGCTTGTTTCCACTTTAATTTTTATCAGTACTACTTAGTGCTTATTTTTTTACTAGTTTATATCGCAGGCTTTTCTGCCAGTTTAGGTGCGGTTACCTGGGTTATCCTTTCAGAAATATTCCCTAACCGTATCCGGGGGTTGGCACTTTCTTTAGCAACCCTGGTTTTATGGCTGGCCGACTTTGCCGCCAGTTTTTCATTCCCTGTATTAAATAAGCAATTCGGCACTTCAGCAACGCTGTCTTTGTTCGCCGTATTCTGCCTCATATACTTTTTTTACATCAAATTTCGTGTTCCCGAATCTAAAGGTAAAACACTCGAAGAACTGGAAATTCAGTTAATTGAACCGGGTGTTTGACAAATATTTTGGGCGGCCCGACAGATATTGAATGGGAGTCAACCTGATAAAGACTTTAGTCATGCTGAAACCTTTATCACGAAATAGTTTGAAGTGAAAAACAAACTGGATCAAAATTTTAAAATGAAGACTAAACAATCATGTGAAAAAGTCGCCATAAAAAGATGCGATACAAGGGAGTGACACAACGATGTCCAGTAGAATTCCTCTGTTTGTCCAATAAAAAAATTCTTAAGTTGACGCACATGCGATAGCTATCTGAAAACGTTAACGCAACCTGCAATAATCACAAAACAATATATCATGACAAACGAACATCAGTTTATACAGCACACAAACATTACCACAGCCAATATCCGCTTCTACCATGATTACGGCTACCTTGTTGCCCGGGGTTTATTTTCTACTGCCGAAATAGAGGAATTAAAAAACGACACAGCGAAAATATTTAAAGGCGATTACGGACAGGTGGAAGGCATGTTACCTGTAGGCGAAAATGAAAGCGATGCAGATGTATTAAAGAAATATGTGGCCATCCATTTTCCCCATAAAATATCTCGGGTAATACAAAAGTACCTTTCGCATAACGCAGTGGTAGATGTGCTGACTAAAATCGTTAGTCCGAACGTTAAATGTATGCAATCCATGCTGTTTGTAAAAGGTCCTGGTAAGGCAGGTCAATCCTGGCATCAGGACGAATTTTATATTCCTACCCGCGATAAATCTTTGATCGGGGTTTGGATAGCTATTGACAATGCAAGCGTGCAAAACGGATGTTTGTGGGTTATCCCCGGCAGTCAAAAACCAGGTTATATTATGCCAAGAGTCGAAAATCACAGTAATGAGTACGCAGATGTAGATACCATTGATGTATCAGGTTACCCTGGTGATGCAGTAATCCCTTTGGAAGCTGCAAAAGGGGATGTTGTTTTTTTTAACGGGTATCTTTTGCATAGCTCGTTACGCAATAAAACAGCCGATAATTTCAGAACCGCATTGGTAAACCATTATATGAGTGCCGAAAGTATGTTGCCCTGGGACCAGGATGGAAAATTCCCGCTTACAGAGGATCTGAGAGATTTTGTAATGGTTGCCGGCGAAGACCCTTATGCATACAAACCGCTTGTGGATCTTAACCAACCCTATTTAAGGCCTGAAGTATTAAAGATAAAAACCGAACGGTAAACCTGGTATAAACCTAAGGATAATCAAGACCCCAACTCTCAAAAATTCACACGAATGTATAAACTGAAGCTACCTATTATTGCGCTAAGCATATTGATTACCAACATTGCTTTTTCTAAAGAAGTGCATGTTGCTAAAAACGGGGATGATGCTAACAAAGGCACAGCGTCTATGCCTTTTAGAACTATAGCTGCCGCTGTAGCGATAGCCTACGCTGGGGATACCATAACCGTACATGCAGGAACTTACCGCGAGTGGGTGAATCCGCTTCGAGGGGGCGAAAGTGATGCAAAACGAATCTTGTATCGCGCTGCCCCGGGCGAAAAAGTAGAGATCAAAGGTTCCGAAGTAGTTGGCAAATGGCAGCAGGAAAAAAATGGTGTTTGGAAAGTAATGATTCCCAACGAATTTTTCGGTGATTATAACCCTTATAAAGATTCCATTAATGGCGATTGGTTTCAAAATAAAGGAAGAATACATCATACAGGGGAAGTTTTTTTAAACGGCAAATCACTTTATGAAAAGGAAACGCTGGCTAAAGTGTTCAACCCGGTAGCAATGAACGATATTAAAGACAC
>JBBQTL010000096.1:0-19763 GCA_038213285.1 Chitinophagales bacterium | reverse complement strand
CATCATACATCAAACATCATAAATCAGACATCAGAAATCAGACATCACAAATCACACATCATACATCAGACATCATAAATCAGACATCATAAAACAGACATCATTTAATAAAAGGATATTGCCCCTTGAACCAGGATATTTTATCTTTTACGCCTTCATAAAAAAAGAAGCATTCGCCTTTAAATCCATTCACCCTGTTTTTAGCAATCATGTCACTCATAAATGCATCGCTTTGGATAGTGCTGCCCGATTTTACCAATACGCCGGGATAAAAAGCAACGGCAGGATTTCTGTAATAACCTTTTTGCTGAACTAAGCTGGCATTGTATGCAGCGATATCGTAACGGTAACATTGTGGGATAACAGCATCAATATAAGCGCTATCTACCCAGGTAGGCCAATCTTGTAAATATTCTATATAACCAAACGGGTATGGGCTTGGCGACATCGTAAATTGAATGTTTGGTTTAATAGCTTTTACTTCATTGCGCAATCTTTTTACAAAAGCGGTTAATTTTTTTGCACGCCATGCAAGCCAGCCTGCATCGGTAGCGCTTGCGGGTGGGGAAGCTCCCCCGTTTTCCGATTGGTATAAAGTGGTTGTGTAGGTATCGTAGCCGCCCGTACTTGGCATTGCCGGCAGCCGGTCATCCCCTTGCACGCCATCTACATTATATTTTGTAGTTACTTCTTTAAATAAATCAATCATGTATTGCTGCACTTCTGGGTGAATGCCATTTAGCCAATCGAAACCATTTTTAACTACAAGATTTCCGTTTATGTCTTTTGCTGCCCAGTTTGGTTTTGCAGCTACTATTGCACCTCCATTGGCCGAATAAGAAGACGAAAAGCCATATTCAAACCAGCCATGCACTTTTATCCCTACTGCATGCGCTTCGTCAATCATTTCCTGTAAAGGATCTCTCCCGGCAAATGATTCCCTGATACGGATACCAATTAAATTTTGCATTACTGTGCTTGGGTAGCAAGTTCTGCCATTGTTGTAAACCACCATAAAAATATTGTTGATTTTGGCAGCCTTACAGGTTTGCACACATTGCTTAATATTGTCTTTACTATCTAATGCACTACTGGCAGCCGTAGTAATCCAGGCCGCACGTAAAGCGTTAGGATCCCAAACAGGTGTGGGTGTTGGTACAGGAGTAGGTGTACCGCCTGGGCCATTACCTTTTTTTTTACAGGAAGTAATAGAAATAGCTAAAAGAAATAATAAAATGAAACTTAGTTGTTTGAACCTGGAATGGTGTAGCATAACCGTATACATTAACTAACTGAACTACGAACTTAAATAAAAAAAATTATAAAATATCATTTGTTTTTAAATTTATTTATTAACTTTCAATTTTCAAAGCAAGTCAATTTTAAAAAGTGGATGTAAAAGAATCGAAACATCGTAACCCGGCATATTGGGTACCTACCACCTGGTTTGCCATGGGTTTGCCTTTTGTGGCCCTGGCCGCAGCAAGTTCGCTCATGTATAAAAACATGGGCATTCCCGATTCTCAAATTGCATTCTGGACTTCTTTGATAATGCTTCCCTGGACTTTAAAACCTTTTTGGGGTCCATTTTTAGAAATGTATAAAACGAAAAAGTTTTTTGTTTATACCACTCAAATATTTACCGGTGTGCTATTTGGCCTGGTTGGTCTTACACTACAACTCAATCATTTCTTTGTTTTTTCCATAGCCATTTTATCTATCATTGCTTTTAGTGGCGCCACCCACGATACTGCAGCAGATGGGGTTTACCTAAATGAACTATCGCCGGAGTTACAGGCAAAATATGTAGGGTGGCAAGGTGCTTTTTATAATATTGCAAAAGTTTTATCCGGTGGTGTACTGGTATATTTTGCAGGCGAGTTGGAAAAAAGTATTGGCATCAGCGGGGCATGGACGGCTGTAATGTTTATGTACGGGATCATCATGATTATTTTAGGATTATACAATAGAAAAATGCTTCCTTCCGGCGGAGCTTCTCAAAACGTGCATTCACTTAAAGAAGGTTTTGCCACATTAAAAGATGTGATCATTACTTTTTTTCAAAAAAAGAATATCTGGTTTAGTCTCTGTTTTATTGTGTTTTATCGTTTTGCCGAAGGGCAGGCAATAAAAATTACCCCCCTTTTTTTTAAAGCTGCAAGGGCAGAGGGGGGGCTTGGTTTATCAACCTCACAAATAGGGGTTTTGTATGGCGTATTTGGGGCCATTGCATTTGTATTGGGCTCCATCATTGCCGGGTATTTTGTTTCTAATAAAGGACTTACCAAAAAAACATTATTGATACTTTGTGCATTTTTTAATATCCCTTTTTTGGCTTATGCCTATTTGGCCATTAGCCTGCCCACAAATCTTTTTGTTATTGGCGCTGCCGTAGCCATAGAATATTTTGGATATGGATTTGGTTTTGTAGGCTTAATATTATTTATGATGCAAAACATTGCGCCCGGCAAATATAAAATGGCGCATTATGCATTTGGCAGCGGTTTAATGAACCTTGGTTTTATGATACCTTCAATGATAAGCGGTTTTGTAAGCGATTATTTAGGATATAGAGAATTTTTTATCTGGGTTTTAATTGCAACCGCACCTGCTTTTATCGTTACGTGGCTTGTACCGTTGCAAAAGCTGGACGAAGTGCCAATTACGATAAAAGAAACCACCGATAGGTAATTTTGAATTGGACAGGAGATTAAAAATTATCAGGATCGGGCTGCCGGTAAGTTTTTGTTTTAAAGATTAGGGCAATGCTGTCTGCTTTGAATTTTATGAAGGCGTTTAATTACACAACAGGTATAGCAACTATAAAATTGAAATAATCAGCGTATGAAAAAAACAGTATTGTTTTGCACCCTTGCATTGCTCCTGGCAACTCATATCATCGCTCAAAAAAAAACACCACCCATCCGTGGTACCTGGGTAACCAATGTGGCAAGCGATATCCTATCCTCTAAGGAAAATATTAGTAAAGGAATAACGCTTTGTAAGCAGAATGGGATCAACAATATTTTCGTGGTGGTTTGGAACAACGGTGTTACCATGTACCCCAGTAAAGTAGTAGAAAAATACATCGGCATAAAGCAATCAAAGGATTACGTTGGCAGGGACCCCATCAAAGAAATTATTGAAGAAGGCCACAAAGCAGGTATAAAAGTACATGCCTGGTTTGAGTTTGGTTTTTCTTACGCATATAAAGATAGCAGTTCAGTATGGTTGCAAAAATATCCGCAATGGGCAGGCAAAAATAACAAAGGGGGGTTGCTGAATAAAAATAGTTTTTATTGGTGGAGTGGCATTAATCCGGAGGTGCAAACGTTTATGAAAGAGTTGGTGGGTGAAGTGGTTAAAAATTATGCGGTAGATGGCGTACAAGGCGATGACCGTTTACCGGCAATGCCCGGCGAAGGGGGATATGATAATTATACCATGCAACTTTATGCAAAGGAACACAATGGCGATGCCCCGCCGCAAAATGCAAAAGACCCCGCCTGGATGCAATGGAAAGCAGATAAGTTAAGTGCTTTCGGAAAATCATTATACAAGGTGGTGAAAAAAATAAAGCCGGGCTGTATAGTTTCCTGGGCTCCCAGTATTTACCCGTGGAGCAAGGATCAATACCTGCAGGACTGGCCGAAATGGCTGAGCGAAGGATATGCAGATTATGTAGTTCCGCAATTGTACCGTTATAATATTGATGCATACGAAACGGTGTTAAAAGAACTATCGGCGCAGGTTCCCATAAAAATGAAACACAAGGTTTTCCCCGGCATCTTAACTTCACTGGGTGATGGTTATCAATCAACCCGAATGCTGACCGACCAGATGATTGCATTGAACCGTAAATTTGGTTTCAATGGGGAAGTGTTTTTTTATTTTGAAACATTATACCGTTTGCAAGGTGGTTTTTACCGGAAATAGAAATCTGAGTACCTTCCATCGGAATGGTGGTGGACGGCTGTACAATAAAATCTTACTATGCTTTGAGAGAGATTAATTGTGCCTTGGCTGTATGATATAAAAATGAGTGTACCAGAGGCGCTTCAATAAATGTAGGCTGGATGGTTCGCTCGAACGTCAAATAATGTTACATTCAATTTCCATTTTTTACTTATTTAAAAGCAGTCCAAAATGAAAATTACCGGAACATTTATAGATGAAATAAGCCACGATATACCCCATCAAAACTGGGGCCCTGCCGAATGGGATGCTGATTTTAAATACATGAAAGCCATCGGTATTGATACCGTGATAATGATCAGGAGCGGCTACCGGAAGTTTATAACTTATCCTTCAAAATATTTGCAAAACCAGTTTGGTTGTTATCAGCCGCCGGTAGATTTGGTAAAGCATTTTTTGGAACTGGCTGATAAGTATGAAATGCAATTTTACTTTGGATTGTACGATAGCGGCCATTACTGGGATACCAATGATATGCAGGACGAAATAAATGCCAACCGCTTTGTGATTGATGAAGTGTGGAAAGGATATGGCCATTACAAGAGTTTTAAAGGATGGTATATCAGCATGGAAATAAGCCGTAAAACAATGGGTGCTGTGGATGCTTTCCGTACACTTGGCCTGCAATGCAAGCAGGTAAGTAATGGCTTGCCTACACTCATATCGCCATGGATAGATGGCAAAAAAGCTGTCATGGCGGCTTCTCCCGATTTGTTTAAAGAGCAGTCAGTATCCATCCAGGAGCATGAAAAGGAATGGAGTGAAATATTTGATGGCATAAGGGGCGCTGTAGATGCGGTGGCTTTCCAGGACGGCCATATTGACTACCATGAACTGGGTGATTTTTTTGCGATAAATAAAAACATGGCTGATAAGTTTGGCATGCAGTGCTGGACCAATGCGGAAACCTTTGACCGGGATATGCCCATTAAGTTTTTGCCTATTAAATTTGAAAAGCTAAGGCTGAAATTGGAAGCAGCACAAAAAGCCGGTTATGATAAAGCCATCACTTTTGAATTCTCTCATTTTATGAGCCCCCAATCTGCCTACCTGCAAGCCAGCCATTTATACAACCGATACCGGGAATATATCGCAGGATTGTAAATTATCCCCGATTACTTTTTTTTATTTTTTATATATCAGATGACTATCAATCAAACACCATAAATAAAGGTGCTTACCAAGTAAGCACCTTTATACTTAATTTGTTACCGGCGTTGGTAGAACCAGGTGGTTTGCGTTACCATCTGTTGTTGAAAGGAACAAAATTAGCCCCGGCAGATGCTCTCAATAGCTTCTCAATTATAGCTTCACCGCCATCCCCGTTCCGGCCGATTTATATATCGCCTGCACAATTTTAATATCCCTTAAACCTTCTTCACCCGGCACTAACATAGGCTTTCCACCTGTAATGGAGAGTGCATCATCATCCATTTGTTTGGCCTGTTGCCAGGGCACCTGATAAGGGTTATGAATTTCGCCCAACGGGCTGCTGCCTTTTAATCCATTGTAGGAGGAATAGGGCGCCATATTGATGTTTCCCTTTTCGCAGGTAATGTCCAGGAAATTGACGTTTTCACCAAAGCTGGTTTTAATATCCGCAATTACTCCGCCGGGGAACTCCAATGTTGCGATGGTGGTTTCATCCAATCCGTTGGTATATATTTCCGGGCGGGTAGTAGAAGTTTTAGCTGAAAGGATGCTGATTGGTTCCATTCCCGTACCAAGCCTTGCGCCCTGTATGGCATATACGCCCATATCATACAGTACGCCACCGCCCAGGGCTTTTGTTTGTTTCCAATGGTTGGTTCGAGTTTCACGGTAGCCTGCAGCGCAATTTAATTTTTTAACTTTACCCAGTAGTTGCTGGTTCACTATCCGCCGGTATTCCTGCGTATTAGGTTCGTGGTGAAGCCGGTAACCAATTGCCAGTGACCGCTTGTTTTTTTTGCAGGCATCAATCATTTCCTGGCATTCCTGCGGTGTCATAGCCATTGGCTTTTCACACCACACATGTTTTCCGGCATTGGCTGCCCTTACCACATATTCCCGGTGCATAGATGGAGGAAGTACTACATACACAACATCAATGTCGGGGTTATTGGCAATCTGGTCAAAGTTTTGATAGTTGTAAATATTCTTGTCCGGGATATTATACTTCGCCTTCCAGGCTTCCGCTTTGGAAGGAGTACCGGTAACAATACCTGCCAGGTAACAGTTTTTGGTTTGCTGAAGTGCCGGGGCCAACAAATCTGTACTGTAATATCCCAATCCTACCAATGCTACTCCCAATTTGTCCTTACCCGGGCGGGGTGCACATGATAAAAGAGTTTGGGGAGCATATAGGATGGCTGCTGCACCCAATGCAAGATTTTTAACTGCTTTTCTGCGTGATAATTTATTCATTGCGATGGTTTTGAAATGTATAACGGTTTAACAAATTTCTTTTTTTTGATGGGTACCGACAGGGCAAAAAAGTTTGATAAGAATAACTTTGGCTAAATCAACTTTGGCCGTTTGGCCTCCTATATCCCACCGTTTTTACATTGGCCGGGTAAACTGACGACAGCAGAAAAGGGCAGCGGCAGCAAACGTATATGTCACAGCATTCATTTTACCCGGGCTCAAAATACGGGGCTATAGCCGACATTTTTTTGATTCTCAGGCAATCCTCCTCTGATATGGGTTTTTCTACTACATCCATTACTATGGAGTACATTTTTGCTCTTTCATGATCTGCCTTGTCTACGGAAGATGTAACCATAATGATATACACCTGGTTGCGATAGACTTCATCTTTTAGTGCGTCCATCAATTGCCATCCGTCCATCTCAGGCATATTAATATCCAGTAATAGCAGGTAGGTATCTGTGTTGTTATAGTTTTCGGTCAGGTACTGGAATGCCTCGTTTCCATTGTTAAAACTTAGCGGGTTGTCAGATAACCCACTTTGCGAAACCATAACCCTGTGAAAAAAACGAACCGCTTTATCATCATCAACAATTAGAACAATTACACTCATTGGGTATTTATTTTTTCTGATTTTTCCACGATCTCCCGAATGATGCCATCCAATTCGCCGGCGGCATCTAAAACGTGTTGTAATAGATCGTTAGTATTAAATTCCGGATTGTTATTGTTTTTAATCAAATTAATAAAGCCCATCATCCTGGCCAAAGGAGCCCTTACTACATGCGATTGCATCCAGGCAATTTCTTTTAATTGCCGATTTTGATTTTCAATTGCCCTGATATGATTTTTCTGTTCTGTAATATCCCGTTCTATAAAAACCCAGTGGGTAAGGCAGCCAATGGCATCAGTGATAGGCGTTATGGAAAAATGAAGCCAGCATTCTTCTCCATTCTTTTTGTAACAAATCATTTCAAGCTGGCAGGGGTCCTTCTCCTTAAAAGCTATCCGCAAGCGGTCAATTGCTTCCTTGCCTGTTTTTGCACCCTCTAATATGCCCGGTGACTTACCAATCACTTCGTCGTTGGTATACCCCGACATTTTGGTGAAAGCCTCATTTACATATACCGTTTTCAGTGATGCGGCATTTAATGGGTCAGTTTCTGCTATCAGCACCGCATCGGTGATATTGGTAATTACAGATTCCAGTAATTTGAGCCTTAAGTCTTCCCTTTTCTTGCTGGTGATGTCCTTCATTGCACCAATCATGCGAATGGCTTTACCTTCCTCATTTCTAATGATCACCGCATTGTCCTGCACAAATGCATAATCTCCATTGGCTTTTAAATATTTGTACTCGTCACACCAGGTAATATCTTTTCCGTCAATGGCATTATCGATTCCAGTAACCACCCGTTCAATATCTTCCGTGCTGATATAAGCAGTATTTAAATTCTTGTTTATTTCATTCAGTCCGCAGAGATGCCCAAATATTTTTTCAAAGCCCTTACCACAAAAAGTTGAGTTGTTTACAATATCCCAGTCCCAGATTGCTTCAGATGTTGCCTTGGTTACAAATTCGTATCTCTCCAGCAATAAGAGTTTCTCAGCATTTGTCTGTTGATTTTCATTTTCGATCCTGCATTTTTCCAATGCATTTTGAATGGCTGAGGGCAGGCGCTGCAAACGGTCTTTTAAAATATAATCATCCGCTCCGTCTTTTATACATTGTACTGCAAAGTCTTCGGAAATGGTACCTGTTATAAGAATAAAGGGGGCGCTGCGCTGTAAAGTTCTGAGATGGTCTTTATATATCTTTAACGCCTCAGCGGAATTAAACTTCGGCATGGAATGATCAGAAAGAACCAGGTCAGGATTAAAATCATGTATACCATCTATATAGTTGCTTTTAGTATCTACCACCAGGGAAGTAAATTCAATGCCACCATGTTTAAGCTCCCGTTGTATCAATTCAGCATCATCGGGTGAATCTTCCAGCAATAATATTTTCAAATGTTTATCCATCGCAATTGTTGATACAGTAATATCTGGCTTTTTTCTCAGAAATTATAAATTTTTAACACTCTTTTTTTTAAATAATAAAAAGGTTGATTTTTAAAGCGGGAATACAACTGTTAACGTGCATCCTTTGCCTGGTTTCGACTCAAGCAGCATTTTGCCATTGTGGATTTCTGCCCGGGTGTTTATGTTTTGTAAACCAAGGCCTTTTGTAGTTTTTGAAGTATCAAACCCCACCCCATCATCTTTAATAATTAGTTCGAGTGCTTCATTCGTTTGGTCAAGGGTGATATAAACAATTTGAGCATTTGCATATTTGATGATGTTATTGAGCTGTTCCTGCACTATACGGTAAATGGTTAACTGCAATTTATCGTTGGTTACCTCATCATTAAAACTTTTCCATTCTGTAATAATATTCATCCCTTTTTGCTGCTGCCTGAATTCGATCCAGTTATTTAAAGAATCAATTAAACCGATTTCCTGGAAAGTAGGCGGCATGATTACCTGGGATAGTTTTTTTATTTCGTCAATCGCCATCAAAATATACTTCTTGCTATTTTGCATAAAAACCATACGCTTATCCGCTTCACTGATTGCACAATCAATGTAAAGATTGGAAGCTGCTAAAATCTGGTTGATGTTTTCAAGCAGTTCGTTGGCCATTTGGCTCCGTTCTGTTTCCTGGGCCGCCAGTACAGCGTTTGTTTTTTCCTTAATGTTGAGCGCTTTTTGATTTTCAAGGCTTATTGATGATTCTATTTTTTCAATGGCATTATTGATGGCATGGGGTAGCTTTTCCAGGTTATCTTTTAAAATATAATCGTTTGCCCCCGCCTTAATGATGGACACAGCGTATTCCTCTGATATGGTGGCGGTAACCAAAATGAATGGTATTTGCATACCGCTTTGCAGAAATATGTGGAGTGCATCGCCTGAGTTAAAAGAAGGAAGGGTATGGTCTGAAAGTATCACATCCGGTGCAAATTCAATTAATGCTTCCACGAACGATTCCTTATTGTCGACCACTTTTATATTTGCTTCAATGTTACTTTTTGTTAATAACCTGTTTACCAGGTCCGCATCAAATTCTACATCTTCGAGGTGCAGTATTTTTATTTTTTTGTTCATAGCCGTTTAATTAAGGTACGATACTAATCGATGGGTGGATGGTTGAGCAATAACCAGTAAAATCCT
Source organism: Chitinophagales bacterium (assembly GCA_038213285.1). Classification (GTDB taxonomy): domain Bacteria; phylum Bacteroidota; class Bacteroidia; order Chitinophagales; family Chitinophagaceae; genus Ferruginibacter. Next base: position 10,163 of record JBBQTL010000096.1, on the reverse strand, counting down.
ATTTGAGTGACTGCTTTGGAAAAATTTTCGAATTCTACTGGTTTTACAATGTAACTGTTAACTCCCAGCCGGTAACATTCTTTCACATCGGGGTGTTCTTTTGAAGAAGTTAGTACCACTACGGGTAAGTGTTTTGTAACTTCTTCACTTTTTATTTTTTTAAGAACTTCAATGCCGCTCATACGGGGCATCTTTAAATCGAGTAAGATCAGGTATGGGTATTGCCCTGGTATCCTTCCCGCATATTCACCTGTGGAAAACAAGTAATCAAGCGCTTCTTTCCCGTCTTTTAAATGCACCAGGTTGTTGACCATTTTATTTTTTTTTAATGCCCGGATGGTAAGTTCGGCATCGCTCATGTCATCTTCAATTAAAATAATTTCAAGGGTTTGGATTTTTTCCATATTATTTTGGTGGTTTACGAAAGTGTAAAATAAAAGGTCGCCCCTTCATTTATTACTGATTCTGCCCATATCTGGCCGCCGTGTTTTAAAATAATTCTTTGTACAATTGCTAATCCGACCCCTGTGCCTTCAAATTCATCCTGTCGGTGAAAACGCTGAAATACGCCAAACAATTTGCCGTAATACGCCATATCAAAACCGGCCCCATTATCTTTTACAAACCAGGTAATTCCTTTATCAGTATCCATTAAGCCCACTTCAACAAGGGGATTTTCTTTTTTGGATGAATACTTGGTAGCGTTCAACAGTAAGTTTTGGAAAACCAAACGGATCGTAACTTCATCTGCAATTGCCGTACCCAAATTGCCAATAATGATCTGCTGGTGGTATTTATTTGATTGACTTAATTCAGCGATCACATCTTTTACAATGTTCGTGACCTTGATGGTTGTTTTGTTCAATGTCTTTTTACCCAGTCTTGAAAATTCCAGCAGGTCATCAATTAACCCGTTCATTTTCTTTGCATTAAACATTACCCGGCCGAGTAACCGATTACCTTCTTCATCCAGTTTTTCTTTGTAATCGTCCAGCAATATCTGCGAATAACCGTTGATGGCCCGCAACGGCGCCCGAAGGTCATGTGATACGGAATAAGAAAAAGATTCCAGTTCCTTATTGGCTAAATAGAGCTCTCTCGTCCTGGTTTCAACCCTTATTTCAAGGTCATTGTTTAATTCTTTTATCTCAGCTTCTGCCTGCTTTAGTTTGGTAATGTCAATGACAGTTCCCAACATTTTCACCGGCTTTTCTATTTGGTTCCCAATTACTTTACCGGTTATCAGGATCCAGTGGATGCTTTGGTTGGGCCATACAATTCTTGTCTCTATTACCCAGTTGTTGCTTTGTAGCGCCATTTCAAAAGACTTTTTTACGGCGATTGCATCTGCGGGATGGATATGTGCAAAAATATCCTCAATGCCCCAGGACGGTATCATTTCATCGTATCCAAATATCTGGTCGTGATTTAAATTCCGTACACTGGTTTTGTTGATAAGATCCAGCTCCCATATCCCGATATGCCCTGCTTCAAGCGCAAAGTCGAGGCGTTCCTCTGCTTTTTTTCTTTCTGTAACATCAATGCTAAGCACGAGCCGGGCATTTTTGGGTCCAATGTTCATTTCATGCGAATTGACCTCAACGAATATCACTGAACCATCTTTTTTTAAATGTTTCCAGATGCCTTTTTGCAGCATTCCGTTGGAAGGAGAATGATTAAAGATGAGAAAACGCTCTTTTTCATCGGTCGGCCTTATATCAATGGCAGACATCTGAAGAAATTCTTCTCTTGAATATCCATAATGAATAACCGCGGCTTCATTTACATCAATAAAATTTAAGTGGGGAAGGTCGAGTACCCACATAGGCATCGGGCTGTTTTCGAAAAGCTTACGGTATTTTTTTTCACTTAACTGTAATTCCCAGGTTCTATCCATCACTTTTTGCTCCAACGAAAGGTTCAATTGTTTTATCTGCTCTTCCGCCTTCTTCTTTTCTGTGTTATCCCGGGTTATTTTAGAAAAGCCTATAATGGAACCATCCTTTTTCAATACGGTAATGACTACATTTGCCCAAAAAAGGGTACCATCTTTTTTTACCCTCCATCCTTCATTTTCATGCCTGCCGTCCTGTTTGGCTATTTCCAGTTCTTTCATGGCAGCATTTACTTCATTTGCCTCTTTTGTGTAAAAAACAGAGAAATGCTTACCCAGCATTTCATTTTCCGTATATCCTTTTATTCGTTGGGCCCCTTCGTTCCAGCTACTGATATTTCCTTCGGGTGATAGCATAATGATGGCGTAATCATATACTTCGCTTGTTAACAGCCGGTATCTTTCTTCGCTTTCCTGCAAGTTTTTCTGAGCCTTTAGCTTTTCTGTGGCATCCCGTACAAAGCCTATAAATAAGTAGTCATCTTCTGAGGTAATAGGGGAAACGGTAAACTCTACCTGTATGAATGATTTATTTTTATGCAATACAGTTTGCATCATTGTGCCGTTTAAAACGGGGCTTTCACCTGTTTTTAGGAAATGCTTCATTTCCAAAAGGTATATATGCCGGAGTTCTTCGGGCATAATAACATCATTTAAAACCTTTCCCAATATATCTTCTTCGGACCAGCCAAATATTTTTTCCGCCGCCGGGTTCCATTTTATTACAATGCCTTTGCTGTTGATTACCACCACCGCATCCGGGGCATTTTTATAAATCGTTTGTAATTCCTGTTCACTTTCCCTTAATTCATTTTCAATTTCTTTTCGATAATTAATTTCATTTTCAAGTGTGGCGTTAGATTGTAGCGAAAATGCAACCGGTAAATAGCGAATGATATAAAAAACAGTTATCCAACTGATAACGCCTGTTATAAAACGTACGATGGCGCTTAGTCTGTACAAGGGAAACCAAAATGATACAGCATCTAAAAAATGGGTGGCGCCGCAGGCAAGTATAAATGCAGCAAAAAGGAAATATAATTTAATAAACTTAGCATCAGTTTTACGGACAATATAATTGATGATGATTAAAGGAATAGTGAAATAGGCAGACCATATCAACAGATCGCTAACAACATATAACCAGCCATGAAATTCACTCCATTTACCACAATGCCAGCGGGGAGGCCAGTCGCCATATTCAAAAAGTTTTTCAAAAAATTCGAGTAGTTGGTTCATGGGTATTTTTTAATCCTTACCTATGGAAGGTTAGTCAATTAAATTATAATTACGTGCATACAGTTCTTATTAAAAAAACTTACAACGAAAGTTGCAGGATGATATAATAAGAAAGTGAACCGGAATTAAAAATTTAGTGATAACCTGCCCGGTTGCTAGTTTTATAAAAATAAGACAGAAATACGTAAATGTGATATAAACCGAACTAAATTTTGAAGCCCTGAATTTATAATAGAAATCATTTTACTAACTGCCTATGGAAATATTGACTATGGTGTTCAGGCCATGAAAAACGACGCCTTCGATTATATTACCAAGGGAGATGATAACGATAAAATTATTCCACTGCTAAACCGGGCAATGGAAAAAGTGTAGCTGCAAAAACGCATCAGCCGACTGGAAGAGCAGGTAGGCAAACGGTATGGTTTTGAAAGTATCCATGGCAATTCGCAGGTAATACAGGATGCATTGGTAATGGCAAAAAAGTTGCCCCAACAGGTGCCACTGTATTATTGCTGGGCGAAACAGGTACAGGCAAGGAAGTATTTGCACAGGCCATTATCACAACCGCAAAAGAATGGGCCAACTGTTTATGGCGCTCACTTGCAGCGCCTTTGGAAATGACCCTGCTTGTCAACTATGTGAAAGATAAAATACGCTTGTTTATTTAACTACAAGTTGGGGAATAGTTTCTACACAGCTAATGCCGGATAATGTTTGATATTGCTTAAATACCGTGTAACCACGCACTTAATCCGGGCATGGATATTTCATTATAGTTTATTTAAATGCTATTAATAATGAAATGCAGGCTCAAACGGTGATTATATACGGATCAACTGTTTGGCTGGCGGATTAATATGACCAGGAAAATAATGCTAAATCAGGTTTGTAAACTGGTGCTGCGCTTTGTATGCCCTGTACTGGTAGTTACCATTGCTGCCTCTATTCCAGTTGACTACGCTCATGCAAATTCTTTATCTGTTGAATGGAATGAAAATTTTAGTGATAAAGATTCCTCTACCCGTAGCTGGAAAATTATTGATTCACTTCCATTTAAATTTACTACTAAAGATATAAATAATATTGTCCGCAATGCGGTGAGCGGAAAATGGATGGTAAACAGTAATGGCATCACATTTTCATTCGATGACAGCGTTGTGTTGAATTATAAAAATTGGAATGTTTCCCCCGGCAATCGGATTGTTTTTTCGCCGTTTGGCATATTGGTATCTGATCTTTCAATTAGGAATGATACAGCACAAATATCCATCGCTACCAGGCAAAGCAAAATCAATAATCCCATTGACATCAGCATAGAAAATTTTAACACGGCCGACCTGGCAGCAATTTTCATGAAAGAGGTTGCATTGTTCTCCGGGTTAATCAATGCTACAATATCGGTAAGCGAATTGTATAAAAAGTTACCGGTGATTTCGGGTACAGCTTCTATCAATCAATTAGGGTTGATGCAACAAGTTGTTGGCGACTTGCAAATCACCGCTGAAAAAATGGATGAGCAAACAGTACACACCACATTTAATTTGAAAGGGAATGGCAATGAGATAAGTGCCAGCGGGGTTTACCTGTTAACCAATCCATTACAGCAGTTGGATATTTTGCTCGATATTAAAAGATTACAGGTCTCCACACTACAGGGTTTCTTCAAAAACAAAATAAGCATCGACTCCGGGAATATGAACGGCCAGGTAGCATTGAAAGGAAAATGGAAACAACCGGAATGGAAGGGTACCGTAAATGTTGATTCAGTTAAATTCACAATACCTGGTTTGGGAACCACCTATTCCATCAACCATCAAAAAATATCACTCGATTACCCGGCTGTTAATTTCACCCGCTTTGTTATGAAGGATTACCAGGATGATTCTATATTAGTAGATGGCTTTGTTTCCTCCAATGCTTTAAAGGAGTATGATCTGAATTTAAAGCTTAAGTCACGGGATTTTATTTTAATCAATTCGCCCAGGGCTATCAATAACCAGCTTTATGGATTGGCGGGTACAGGTGCAGCTATTAACATAACCGGTAATACCGCACATCCTGTAATTAAAGGCGATATTCATCTGAATGGAAAAACGGACCTTAACCTCGTATTGCCCGATAAAAATAATGATAAAGAAGAGGCCGGTGCGGTAGTACGTTTTATTGACAGGCGAACGGTTGGTTTGCCCCAAAACGACGGGCTTGCCAGGGAAAGGGATTCTGCAATACAAACCGCTAAGCCATTCAGTTACAATTTAAACATTGGGGCAGATAGCAGTGCATCCTTAAATATTATTCTTGATCCTTCTACAGGTGATGAATTAAAGGTGAAAGGCAAAGCAAGGCTAAATGCAAATGCTGATTCCGGAAAAAATCAGGTGCTGAAAGGTGAATATATACTTGATAGCGGGTATTTTGAATTGAATTACCAGTTCCAAAAAAAACGTTTTAATGTAACGAGGGGTAGTGCCATTCATTTTAATGGAAGACCAACGGACGCCATAATGAATATAAGGGCAGTTTATCCTGCTATTACTTCACCTCAAGAATTATTGGGTAATGAAGTAGGTTCAATAGATCCGGCAGTCGCTTACTCCTTCAGGCAGCAAATTCCATTTAATGTATTACTGATGTTAAAAGGCCCGCTTAGCCAACCTGCTATCAGTTTTGATATTCAAATTAAGGATGGCGTAGTAATCAGTAGTGCTCTAAGAAGGACCATTGAAAATAAACTGACGCAGCTAAGAGGAGATGTGGCAGCTACCAATAAGCAGGTGTTTGCCTTATTGGTGATGGATCGTTTCGTGGGAGAACAGAGCGCTGATTTTTTTAAAGGCAATGGGAACAGCTCCGGTTTTTCTGAGATAACGAAATCCAGTGTAAGCCAGTTTTTGTCTGCTGCATTGGATGAAATAGCCTCCGATCTTTTTAAAGGCATCAATGTAGATCTTAACCTTAACTCATACAAAGATTTTATCACTAATGATGGCAGGCAAAAAAATGACCTCGGCGTGGACGTTTCAAAGAATTTTTTAAATGACCGGTTGAGCGTAACGGTGGGAAGAACTTATGGTATTGAAAGCCAGGACGGTTCGGCAAAAGCTGCCCAGCAAAAAGGAAGCAGGTTTTTACCGGATGTAACGGTCAATTATAAATTATCAAAGGATGGTAAATACATGTTACGATCTTATAACAAAGACCAGTTTGAAGTAATACTGGATGGCTATGTGGTAGAAACAGGCTTAGCCTTTATTGTAACGATGGATTATGATAAGTATACAGAATTGTTTGTAACTAAAAATAAAAAAAGAAGCAGATAGCATCCAATGTATAAACCAGGTATATTTTTTTTAGTGGTTATAATCGTCATGAGCAGTTGTGGCGTAAGGCGTTACTTGCCCGAAGGCGAAAGATTGTATCGTGGCGCCACGATACAGATCGAAAAGGAAGAAAATGTCAGCGCATCTTCCCGTTCATTAAATAAGCAATTGAAGCTTGCCTCCAGGCCACGGGCAAATAAATTTGCATTGGGGCAACCGTATAAAGTATGGTGGTGGTTTGCATTGGGTGAGCCAAAAAACAGAAAGAGTATTAAGGCATATTTTAGAAATAAGCTGGGCGAACCGCCCATATTAAGCAGCAACTTAAATGCCACGGTTACCGCAGCCAATATGCAGGCTTTGCTGAATAATCTAGGATACTTTCATTCAACCGTAACGGGAGATACAATCAGTAAAGGGTATATGACCAGGGCAATATACACGGCAAATGTTTTTCCGCAGTACAGGATAAAAAGCATCACCTGGTTAAATGACAGCTCAGAATTGGTTAGGCTGTTGAAGGAAAAAGAGCGTGATGGAATTTTGAAACCGGGTAACGGTTATCGGTTAAGCGATATCCAGGCAGAAAGGGACCGGCTGGATTTGTATATTAAAACCAGGGGGTATTATTATTTTAGTCCGGATTACATTATGGTTTATGCAGACAGTACTATTGGCAACAACGAAGTTGATTTAATATTGGGCATAAAAAAATCAATACCAGTAAACGCAAGGCACCGTTTTACCGTCAACCGGATCTCCGTTTTTCCCAATTACACATTGCTACTACCACCTCCGGATACCAGTAAACGCGGGATGGTAAATGTAGATGGGTTGATGATCAGGGACACCATCTATAAATTTAAAACATCGGTGTTTACAAATAATATAACTTACCGGCCCGGGTATTTGTATAGCAGCAGGGATCAGAATACCACGCTCAACCGTATGGTTAACCTGGGTACTTTTAAGTTTGTAAAAAGTCGTTTTGAACAGGCAGCAGACAGTGCCGGCCAACACCGCCTGAACGTATTTTACTACCTCACGCCGGCAAAAAAGCATTCCCTTCAAACAATGTTGAGTGGGCTTTCCAAAGAAAATAAATTTATTGCTTCACAGTTAAGCGCTACCTGGCGAAACAGGAATACATTTAACGGGGCAGAATTACTGGCTGTTAAAGCCTATGGAGCATTTGAATACTCTTTTTCTGACACTTTGAAAAACAGCAACAATTACAGGCTAGGCGCAGAAGCATCCATTAGCTTTCCAAGGATTTATGTTCCTTTTTTCAAAATAAGCGAACGCAATTTATATCCTCCACATACCCGTTTCCTGCTGGGCTATGAAATTTTCAGAAAGCAACTTTTTTATTCAAAAGATATATTCCGTTTTCAATATGAATTTAACTGGAAGCAAACTACTAATAAGGAACATATTTTTTCACCAGTGGCATTCACTTATATTAACAGCCGCAATATTTCAGATTCCTTTCAAAAGCAAACCATTCGTAATCCGGGCCTTATAGCTAACCTGTATGATGAAGTGATACTCGGGTCGTTTTATTCTTATACTTTTAACACAGCCAATCCGTTTGCCAGGGAACAATGGTTCTTTAATGCCAGTTTGGATGTGGCGGGCAACATAACTGGCCTGCTGAACGGTACCAGGCAAGCAAGGCAACATAAACTGTTGAATGTTCCTTTTGCCCAATTTATCAAGGCAGACATTGATGCCCGTTACCAGGTGAAGCTTACTGATAAAGCCGCCTGGATTAACCGGCTGCAGGTTGGCATTGGATTACCGTATCACAACTCCGCGATGCTTCCCTTTTCAAAGCAATATATGATTGGCGGATCGGCGGCCCTGCGTGGTTTTAGAATGCGGCAAGTAGGGCCGGGCTCCTACAAGCCAACCCGGGAAGACCAGGCCTATTTTTTGGTAATTGGCGGGGACTATAAACTACAGTTTAATAGTGAACTAAGGTTTCCCATTTTTGCCAAGTTCACGGGAGCAGTGTTTGCAGACATGGGTAATACCTGGACAAAGGACACCCTGTTATTTGGTAAAGCCGGGCAATTAAAAAAGGATTTTTATAAAGAACTGGCATTAGCAACCGGTGTTGGAATCAGGTTTGATGCTGGCCTGGTTTTAATAAGGGCCGACCTTGGAATCCCATTGCGTAAACCATATTTGCCCGATGGCAAAAGATGGGTGATCAACGAAATTGATATTGGCAACAGGTATTGGCGACAACAGAACCTGGTACTAAACCTGGCGCTGGGATTTCCATTTTAATTTGAGTGTTACAAAGTAAAGCCCGAATTGCTCATTACAAATTAGTGCAACATGAAAAAATTATTCAGAATAATATTGGTCGTCTTAGTAGCAAGCGCTATTGGCGGATATATTTACTGGCAATCCAATAAGAAAAAAATAGTAAAGGAATCAATCGAAAAAGCCATTGCTAACAAGACAGACAGTCTCTATTATATTCATTATGATAGTTCCCGGATAGATGAAATAAATGGCAGTGCTATTTTTTATAATGTGGTATTACAGTCAGATTCTGCGCAAAAGGCAATGTTGAATAGCACAGATAGTTTACCCAATGCAATGTATAATATAAGGGTGAAGCAGGTGTCGGCAATGGGTGTAGATATCGTTGGTTTGTTGCAGCAACAAAATGTTACGGCCAAAAAAATAGTTTTATTGCAACCCGTCATTCAGATTATCAATACCGGGGCCGACAATCCCAAGCCATTTACTATGAATGATACATTGGAGTTGTACCAGAAAATTCTGGGAAAATTTAAAAGCATCAAAGCCGATACCATACAGGTAACCAACGCCACGCTTTTAATCACCAATAAAACCGGTAAGGCACAAACCACCTTCGAAAATATCAACATCACCCTTAGTAATTTTTTGGTGGATAGTACAAAAGATTATCAAAGTATTGTTAGCTATTTTATAAAAGATGTAAGAGCAACGATTGAAAACATCCAGTTGCCCTCTTCTAAAAATGGGTTGAGGATTAACCTGGAAACGGTGGATTACAATGCCGCTAAAAAATCCCTGTGGGTCGGTTCCATAAAGCAATACCAGCTCAGTAATATGAACCCGGTGATTGATTTAAAAAATATCCGGATAAGTGAATTAAACACCGACGCATTTATAATTCAACAGCGGTTGAAGGCTGGTTTAATAAGTTGTGATGGCGGGTTGGTGACGGTTTATGTAAAGAAAAATGAAGCCAGTTCGAAAGATGGGAATCAATCATTGGAATTATCTACTGATATAATAGACCAGGCCCAGGTAGCCGGTATTAAACTGGGTAGCACCAGGTTAATAATAGCAGATAAAGCCGATCCTGCCAAACCTCCGTTTATATTAAACAATGTTATTTTTAAACTAACAAAAATGCTTAAGGTAAATGAAGGAAGTACCGTAAATAATATGATTAACAATGCAGAGTGGGAGTTGTCGGCCAATGGCTTTGTGTTAAATACAAAAAACAAATTGTATAAAATGAGCGTTGGGGATTTTATCATAAACACTGCTACATCCGTAGTAAAGGCAAAAAACTTTTTGATACAACCCTTGCTCACAGAAACACAATTTGTAAAACAAAGTAAGTTTCAGCAAGATCAATACAACCTTGCTATTAAAAATATTGTGCTGGGTGGCGTCAACATCAAAAGGTTAAT
>JBBQTL010000095.1:0-19942 GCA_038213285.1 Chitinophagales bacterium | reverse complement strand
GTCGATCACAGGTTCTATATGTTTCAGTAATAGGCCGGTTTCTGAGAATAAGGGAACAGGAATATGTGTGTGTCCTAAAGTATGACATTCTCTACACACGGTAATTAAGTATTCGTCATCGTAATCCCATAGTTCCCTCCCCTGTATATAAGTCTTATGATGAACCTACATAATCGGGCTAACCAATTCAAACAAGCCGAAATCTAAGGTAATTGAGGTGCCCTCATAATTCTCTGCTGTCAAAGTGTATTTGTTGATTCCGCTGGTCCTATTATGCTCATAAGATGTTCTTCCAGCAAGTTTGATCATAACTGCGAACCCATTTTGAATTTAAACGAGGGTTAAAAGTGGTGCATATCTTGCAAGTATAATTATCCCTATTTAAAATGATTTTCCTTTTTTCTGCCTCCCTGGCCGGTGTCCCCACCGAACACTGCTTGCGTTAGAATACCTCCCGAAAATGTATAGTCAACTTGCCACATTAGGTGTATATGATTCGGCAAGTTTAATTCATTTTTACTCAGGTTATTCTCCACTTTTTTTGTTACAGCCTTAACATTCGAACAGGTCGGTGGGGACACCGACCTTGGAGTGTAGTGTACCTACCACGGTAGCAAAAAAAGGGACTTGCATTTTCTTGCACTAGTTTCATTAAAATGTCATTCACGCAAACTCAATAGTGTTTTTATTTTTTATTCCCCCACAGGCGCCGATAGCCATCGGCTCCGTTCCTGTGTCTTCCCTGTTACTAATCTTCGATCCTAAAAACCATCCAAAATAATCATATCCGGCAGCCTTTTGTTTTAGCGGTTGTCGGTGCTGAACTAAATACTTTGAAAATTATTGCAATTACCCATGCCGTTCCACAAGTCGGCATTGGTGTTTTCACCAACAACTGAAGTTACAAACTATCATGCACTCAAATCTGTCCCGGCGGGGTTTTCGCACAAAAAGATCTTTAAAATTATATACTGCCATTGCGAAACCCCGACGTTGAAGGCAATATAACTTTCAGACTTTTTCTTTTTAAATTTATAAGTCCAGGTAATTCATTGGTGTGTAATACCTGATCAGTTGTATTTCATAAAAGGAGGCACTATAGGTATACCATTTCATAAGTATTGGTTATCTCAAATAAAGAACTCCATTCAACACAAGTGAAAGTGATAAAATTGGTGGAGAATGCATGGCTATTTTGAAGCGTTACGGCCATAGTTTGATGTTAGTAAAAATGTCGTGTCGTTGCAAGTTAATTGAAGTACTTTTCTACGTCGGGGTTTCACGGATGACTCTTTTATTTTTTTTAGTGTATGCGGTGAAAACCCCGCCGGGACAGAGAAAAATATGCAGCTTCTTTATTCATAACCTTATAGCTGACACTCATAGTAAATTATTTTTAAAAATATAAAACTCAAAATGGTAAAATGGGTTACGTAAAATGGTCTTTGTTTTTGTTACCAGTACAAAATTTATGGAGTAGTAACAGGGAAGACACAGGACAGAGCCGATAGCTATCGGCTCCTGCGCCTGTGGGGAAATTACCGCTTCTTTATTGATAAACTTACTCCGGACACACCTAGTAAATTATTTGTAAAAAATATAAATCCCAAAACGGTAAAATGGGTTACGTAAAATGGTCTTTGTTTTTGCTACCAGTACAAAATTTATAGATTAGTAACAGGGGAGACACAGGACGGAGCCGATAGCTATCGCCTCCTGCGCCTGTGGGGTAGCAAACCTATAACCCGATACCAAAGGCATAAACAACAACATCTCCAGTCATTCCACCCATTCCTCCTTGTGGTACACAGAAGGCATATTCTCCGGCAGGCAAAGTTTTATCTATGATCAACTCCGAATAACCTTCTCTTATTTTCTTAACACTGAACGTATATTTTTCGCTGGACTTCACTTTTTTACTGATTGATATTGCACCACCGGTTTTCTGCATCCATATTTTTCTTTTTCCAGTTGCCGTTTCGCATTTGTACAAGATAATATTATCAATAGGATTATTGAAACCCTGCATCATCTCGTTCGTTGCATCAGTATCTATACCATTGGCTTTCATCACTGAATCCGTGTTATTCTCCTCTTTTTTCACGAGGGCACCCGTGGAAAACACAAAGGATAATTTGTCGCCATGGTTAATACGCACAGGAGATTGCGAATGATCAATACTATATGCAGATTCATAACCGCCAAAGCCTCCGAGTTTCATTTTACTATCTAGTTTAGAAGATTGTTTTTCTAACCTGATGGCCAGGTTAACGCTGTCCTTTTTCAGGTAGCACACTTCATTAGCAAACTCTGGCTCGGGATATTTTTTAAGGTCAGGCTGTGCAAAAACTAACGAGGAGCATAAGACTGCTACGGGAAATAAGAGATGTTGTATCATAAATAATATTTTAAAAAAATAAAATGTTGCTGTTGCTGTTTAATCAATATTTTTCCAATCTATTCCAAAAGCGAAGACGGTAAATTCCTTCAGCTCCATATTTTTTACCCACACAAAACCATATTCCCCAGCTTCTAATTGTTGTGGAAGCTGCACCTGGTAGTTATCTTTCGAAATCATTTTTACGCCGAAGCTCATTTGTTTTCCTTTGGCTTCATCTTTATCAATGAGTATCCCTTCTTTTGAATTAATCGTGACTTCTCTTTTCTGATCAACGGGTACAAACTGGTAAAGTTTGATGTAGGAAGTAAGATCAATCACATCTCCACTTGTTTTAATAAAAAATACAATATCTTTTTTTGTTGTAAATCGGATCTTTGATGAAGGCGCATCCATGCTCAGGGATTGCTTAGCCCCTTTTAAGCCCAGGACTTTCTTTTTAGTAACCAGCAGGGCATTTGCATTTTCCAGTTTGATGAGTTTATTGGCATCTTTATCATAATAGCAAGGTTGATTAATGTATTCTGGTTCCGGCAAAACAATTTCCTTTTTTACTAGAGGTGCTGCCGGTTTCTTTCTTACAGCTTTTGCAGCCGGCTGATACACATGTTTTACTATTACGGTATCGTATTTTACTTTAGGCTTTGCTGGTTTCGTTTGTGCCAAAGCACAAAAAAAGCAAGATGAGAAAAGTATTAAAGAAAAGATTTGTTTCATATTTTAAAGTTTTTTTTCCTGCAACAGCAATGATAGTTTTCAATGAAGATGACAAACCAAATGTAGAAGAATGTTTACCTCCACCTATCCCCCGAAACAGTGAAACTTGAGAACTGTTTTTAAGCACCTGAAAAATTTATCAGGGTTATCAGGATTAATTTTTGCAGGGTTATTTTCCACCAAATATTTGTGTAAATACAATGCAACAGTAAATTGTAGGTGTCATCAATCTTCCGTTAATTTCTCCACGGTAATTTTCAGGACACTTCCGTCCCCTTTTTCATCCACAATGACCTGCTCGCCTTCTTTAGCTTCAAACTTTACACGATGTGGCAAAGCCTGTATCATTTTTGCAGCAAACGCATTAGTCATTGCAGAAGTACTGGTGTACCAGCCACCTTGTCCGCCCACAGGGGGGCATTTAAATTGTAGCAGCGGAAGAATAGTTGGCGCTCTAATAAACTCTACCGCTATCCAGGCATTAACACCTGGTAATATTGGTGGAATTACTTTGATACTCTGAGCCCCAATGATATGAACGTTACCTGAACCGGATTTTAATTTAGTCGTAATACATTTACCTGCATAACCCCAACTTGCAGCAGTGTTTTTATTTACTTTCTCTATTATTTTAGAATTTTTTCCGTCAATAGAGATTACACAACTGCCGGTGTCCATATAATTTACGGCACCCATTTCGCTTCCGGCACTTCCATCCAAACTGCTGATGATCTTAACTTCGTACGCCTCATCATAAACAAGAATATTACTTTCCAGAAACAATTCTGTATAAGTAATTGTGTTGCCAAAAACTTTTGTAGTATACCTAAGCCCTTTTAAATCCGCCCTGATGTGTACAGGGTTTTTATCAGGCAATACAGCAGGTGCTTTATATGAGGCGACTGTTTCTGAACCTTTATCAATTGTTCCCACTTTGGTATTACCGTTGGTAATTTCGTTTGCTTTCCATGTTGTTGTAAACGGAATTTTGCTCTTTTTAAGGGGAGCTAAATCATCGGTTCCTGCAGGGGTTAGGTCTGTCAATTCCTCATCTTCTGAAGAGATGAGATCAATAGTAAGTGTTATTTGCTTTTTCACTTTCAGCCTGGCGGTGGAAGGGTATAATTTTATTTTCATAAAATTTGCCCAATCGCTGAAGTGGCTGATATTTCCGGTGATTGTATTTGCTAATGTATCTATTGCACAATATTTCAAACCCAGCCACTGCCCCTTATTATCCTGCATAGCCATACCGCCCAGCAATTGCATACTATCTTTTATTTCCTCTTCATCATAATGAAAAATAAGCTGTAACGGTTTTTTAAATTGAATACCTGATGGTTCCAGCCGGTAGGCTTTACCATTTCCATTTGCCATTAAATTGGTAATAGGTTGTATGCTGATGGTTGTATTTTTGGGAACAGCACCATCCGGAATTATTAATTCGATAATGCCATCGGATGATTGTAAACTGCTGCCGCCTTTATTTATTTTAATGGTTGATTTTGTGCCATCAAGTTTGCCAACTGCGGTAATAATAGGTTTGGCAGTTGTATCTTCTGAAGCAATCTTTTGGGCTGTTGTCTTTATGCAAACAAAAAGCAAAGAGCAAACAATTATTTTTTTCATCAATTTATTTTTAAATATTTTAATTACCCGGCTCCACCATTGTGCAGGCAAAATAGATAGACCTGATTTCCCTCAAGGTGCCTGCCCAGGTACCCGTAGTGCCAGCGGTTATATAGTATGTATAAACCGTATTGTCCACCACGTTATTATTTGCGAAGAAATCAATAGGTACTGTATATGGGATAACTGCGCTGGAGGCACCAGATGTAATTATGGTCCCCATATTATCCGGGAAGTAAGGCCCGGTGATAGTTTTACGCCAAAAAACTATTTCAAGGTCATCTGCTGATGACCAGTCAATAGCATAGACGGTCATGGATTTTATCGCCGTTTTATGCGGTAACTGAACAGGGGCTATCATTCTTTTACCGCTTAAATAACTCAACATATATGCGCCACCTGAACCATTTGATATTAAACAAGTATCCATGCTTCTTTCTGCCCGAAACGCTGCCCCCGGTATTGAATAGTAAGTCGTCCTTGGCGCAGCATATTTGAAAGAATCGGCCTTTACATTTCCTACTACTTGTAGTTTTTCGGAAGGATTATTAGTGCCAATACCAACATTTTGTGCTGATACATTTCCCGCAATAACTACCAAAATAAAAATGCCTATTGTTTTCATACTTAGTTTTTAAATTGTTTTTGTTCGTGTTATTCATGCTAGCCATCCCTGTATTTTTTACAAGGTCCTTATCGTATTTGCATTTTCTGTGTTTCTACTTTATCGCCTGATGTTACTATAATTACAAATTGCCCGGAAGCCATTGCCAGCGGAAGCTGGATGGTTATACTGCCGGCTCGTTTTTTGTAATTTCTGTAAATTATCTGTCCAACTGCATTTATAATTTCTATTTTATCCACCATACCACCTGGCAGAACCAGCACTATATTATTGCCCCTAATTGCCGGGTTGGGATACAAAATGAACAACTTGCTTTTAGCAAATTTTACCAGTCTTACAGCGGAGTAAATAAACTTACCATCCATGTCAACGGCCTTGATGCGGTAATAGTTATTTCCTGTGAAAGGCGCTGCATCAAATATTCCGTAGCCTCCCACCCCGCCACTTGCTCTTATGGAATTGATTTTGCTGAATAGAACTGCATCCGGACTTTTTTCCGCTTCGAAATTTATTAGGTTGATTTCATTGGAGGTTGTCCAGGCAATTTGAATACCTTCATTTCTTATGAAAGCGTTTACCTCAATAAAATTTAATGGTAGTACGCTGGCATCCACTGTTAATGTTATATCAGCAGGATTATAATGCAGGGTCCATTTCAGGCCGGCAGGCAAAACCGGTAAACGTGTGCTTAAAAAGTTGCCCATTGAAGAGGCAAATGAGAAAATTTTGAATGCATCATTCAGTGATGGAATAAACCCATTTAGTAAACTCACCTGCAGTGCGCCGCCCAAAATTGCATTACCACTCGTAAACGATACATCCTGCACCACATCAATCGTGTCATACAAATTTGCAGCAGCAATTTCTATTTCATGCACGGCAGCCGGCGTGGCGGTGTAATTACCAGTTATAGAAAATTTTCCTGGAGAATTGCCGGGAGATAAAGTACCGCTGTTAGTAAAGTTGCCCCACACCTGGCCAGTGCCTTTAAGAACACCAAAGTTTTGGAAATTTGCCGCAGGATAAATTCTTAATTGGGAATTGTTGGTGATTGTTTGCCCGCTCATCAGCGTTGTGCTTCCTGCTGTAAGTATAAGCCAATGATCTGCCGGCAAAGTAAGGTTGGCATCAATCTGTAACGATTTTGAAATTACAACTGCCGGTGAAGAAGAAATAATTGGTACTCGCCCACCTGCCCAGCTACTGCCCTGAGACCATGTGCTGCCAGTATTCTTTACATCAGTGATTGGCATGGTACTGTTTGCCGGAAGTGTACCACAAGGGTCGGTGTTACACGGTGGTGTAACACTACGAAAACGAACGCCCTGCACAAAACAGACACAAACAGCAATAAATGGACAGCATGGAAAAGCACACCCATCAGCAATTAACTCCCCGGTTATTCCATCAAGCTTATAAAAGCGGTTCCAATTGCTGGGGATCATTGGAAAAGTTGTTTCCGGATTATTTCCATTGAATGCATAAATTAATTGTATTGGCTTTAACCCATCCACTACGCTGCACGGCTGTGCGTAACCAACACAAGCAAGGAAGGTGATAATGATAAATGAAATTATTTTTTTCATTATTTTTAGTTTAATATTTTTAATAAATTATTTATTTACAAAAACTGAATTTATTTCGGAAAATAACCCACTACATACACATCCGTACCGGCAACAAAGACTTCGCTCGCCTCCGCATGTATACTGCCTCCGGTTAAAGCCGTGGATGTATCGTTTTTCCAAACTTTGGCTACCAGAATATTATTGTTATTGAATTCATAGCCTGCTACATACACATCTGTACCAGATACAAAAACAGCATTTGCCGATGTATTGAACTGGCCATCGGATAAAGACACGGATACATTGTCCCTGCAAACTTTGGCTACATCATGACTGCCGTTAAATTCATTTTCTTCAGCATAAACAACCGGCGGACTAGCAGGTGCGGTATCTTTATTTTTACTACACTGTATAAATAATAAACAAGTGCTGAGTAATAATGCAGTGCGTAGTTTTTTATTCATAAAAATCTTTTAAATTTTTTGTAGATGTTTATTATTGTCTCGTTAATGCATCTTCATGGTAACTCATTTGTAAAGTGGGTGGAGAAGGATTTGTTTTATCATAGCCATTTCCCGGAAACGCAATTTTTATTTTTCTACCATCTGTATAATTAAAATAAATCGTGTAATTTTTCACCTCATACGTTCCAGAACCCGGTGCATTTCCAGGATTTACACAGTCTATATAATCATGGCATAATACTTTTATGGCTCCGTCGTCGGTAAACTTGCCGTTAGAACTAAAACTAATAGAAGGAATTTTTCCGTAAGATTCGCTCATATTATAAGTGCTATTAAACCTGGCTCCGTTTACGGTTGCGAGTTTAAAAAAAGGCCAGTCTCTTTGGTTTTTTGTAACGATAAGTTTTGTTCCTTCCAATCTGAAAGGAATTTTCCCAAATGGCATTTCTAAAATACCTTTACCGTTACTAAATGTATAAGTTGCCCAGTCCCTTTGATTAAGCTCGGCCAGTGTACGGCTGTTTACTCCATCTAATCCTTGCTTATGAAATTTATTTCCAAAATATACTTGTCCGTTGTCCAAAAAAACTGGTGAAAAAACTTCTAACCGCACACCAGTAGCTGCGCCAGTTGACTGAATGGTGCCTTGCCACATACCAATTATACCTGCACCATTAACCGAGCCGGCTGATAATACTGACGAAGTAAAATCAGTAAACTGTATGGAGAATAAAAGATTTTCAATTGCGTTGCGGTAGTTTATCCTGTCGCTTGTGTAGTAACTGGAATAAAGTGGTTTGCATTTGGGTCTTGATTCTAAAACAGCTATCCGCTCAAACCGGTTATTTACTTTTATCACAAACACTTCAAGCCCGTACTCAGTGCCAAATTGTGTTCCGTCGTTTACTTTTATGCCACCCTTTCCACGGATATATTCCCAACTGTTGTAAGATTTCTTTACAGGATTCTTACTATACTTTCCCCCGCTTCCATACATGCTGCCAGCATTGTACATAATAGTGGCTTCTTCAAAACTTTTTATCAGGGCCTGTTCCAAACTTCCAACAGAAGTTAGCGGTTTCATTATTTGAATGGCCAGGTGTTCATTAGCTGGCATATCCAATGGTTTAAATACAACGCCATCGTCAAAGATTTCGTGGCTCCAGCCTGGAGGGGGAACATAAGTCATAAAACCAAATTTCCCAGTGCCGGTTGTTGATGCTTTTAAATTATCGTTGAGGGAAGGCTGAACATTATTATTTACTTTTTCAGTACTTGTTTTATCCAATTCCAATGAGGTAAAGAACGTTTCAAGTGTTGCTGCATAAGCCTCACTATTCATAGATGTGCGAATGCTCATCATTTTTCCAAAACCACTTACAACGGCCAGGTAAATATAGCAGTCCGTACCGTCCAATTTTATTGGAGCCGCAGCACTTATCATCTTCCAGCCATCTGCGGTTGTCTCTGTTTCTGTTTTTGGATTGGGGTCTGCCTTAAAAGGATTTACCACTAATGTTGCCCACTCATTTTTAAAATCTTTTTTTGCATCTCCGGTACTTTCCTTGCTGGCATACATAGCTATAACGCAAAAACTGCCTTTAGTTTCATTGATATTTGTGTAATTAACCACTCCCTGCTTGCTATCTTTTTTAAAATCTTCTGGTACTGTGTAAGTAGCGATATCAAAAGCTTCTGTTTGGGCTATTACCTGTTGGGTAATGATGGCCAGTAATAAAAAACTGAATATTTTTTTCATAATTATATTTTATTTATCAAGCATATCCTGCAATAATTTAAAGTCTAAATTTTTTTCAATATGGCCGGCAAAATCAAGAGAGGGTTTTTCAGTATTCCAATACCAGTACACGACTAAGAATTGTGGTACATAAGCCGGTAGCTTGTTATTAAAATAATTGTTATCTACCTGAACGATCATTCTTCCCTCGTTTTCACTGCCAAACTTCATAAATGAGTAGGAATAAGAAGTGTTTTCAACATAAGCAGGTTTATTTAATTCTGTAGCGGAGGTATTTTTTAAATAATCGTTTGCAGCCCTAATCTCTTTTTGATAAACTTCTTCCGCTTTGTTTATATCTTTTTGTAGCCGTTGTTTCTCTGTAGTATACCCCCGTAAAAAAATACTTTTTGCTTTTTCTTTCGCAAGTTCATTGCCGGGTTTATTCATTTCTTTTTCCATTTGCTGATTTTTGTAAACTTGTTCTTCTGCATCACTCCGCACCTTTCTTTTTAAGAATCCTTCTTTTAATTGTTTGTAAGTTTCTGCTTTATCTTTCAGAAATGCTTGTAGATAATTATTTCTGCTAATAGGGATATAAAGCAACTGACCGGGCCGGCTGATTAGAACTGTTTTAGAAAAAGTAGTACCAGTATTTCGTGAGCTGTTATCATTTCCTTCAAAGACTGTAAAGCCATTTGTGCCGCCCATTTTTTTTGTAAGGAGATAAACAGGATTGGAATCTATTGTAAAACGCTCATCCTTTGAAGCAAACCACTTAAATTTATTTGCCCAAATATTAAGGCTATTACTGGCCTCACCACCGAGTAATAATTTTTTTACATGACTATTACAATACCAGGTAAAGAACATTGTATTTAAATCATAGGCAACTGAATTTTTATTCAGTGATTCGTAATACCCACCCATGGAGCGGGACCACCCTGCTTCTATTCCTCTTGGCTCGGGGTAAGCAGCCTGCACTACTTGCTGCATTTTATCAAGGCGGCTGATGATCTGTGATTGATTGCCCGCCTGCATGTTAGCATCGGAACGCTTTGTCCATTTGCCTTTTACGGCCATAATAATTTCATCATTACAATTCTGTTGCGCAAATGAACTATTCAAAAAAAATAGCATAACAAAAAGTTGAAACAAATACTTCATAGTTAATCAGGTTTGTAAATATTTACATTTTTATTAAGTTGTATTTCAGGATTGGGGCCAATCATTCCTTTAAATGGCCCTTCATTAAAATTGCAGCCAGAGTTGATACCAAATGTTGTACTAACAGCAGTCTCACTTTTTGTCAGATCCTTTTTTATATTTATTGATTTTTTAGAAGCTAATTCTTTACTACCTCCTGCTTCTACCCCCGCAGAAGCTTTTGCTTCTACCTTTAAACCAAAATCTGACACTTTGTTATTGCCATCAAATGTTATGAACAGGGTTTCGCCCACACCTGCACTCACTCCGGTCTTTACCGGACCGGCACTTAATCCAAGTTCCAGCTTGGCACCAATGCCAACACTAAGCGTGGATTGTTTCGTTTTAAAGTTTTTCTCGTAGCCAAATACAGCACCCTCACCTGCACTGAAAGAAATTCTGTCGCAATCCAGCTCAAACTTTCCTACAATAAAGGGAACAGAAATTTCAAGCGGACATTCTGCTTCATCTATTGCATTGCTTTCTTTAGATGATTTGGTAGCTGTAAATTCGCAAGGCTTAATAATCTTTGTCTGGCAAATACTTACCATCATGCCCATATACTTAATGATATTCTCATAGTACTGCAGCTTAAATTTATCGTCACCAAGGGGATGAAGGTTGAGGTATTGCCAGTAACCCAGCTCATCAAAATATTGCTGAAACACATGCCAGCCTTTTTTTTGCCATTCTTCTGTGAGGACTGCAAACTTTGGTAAATATTGATTGGCGAGTTTATTAAATCCTGTACATTTTTCTTTCAGGGTAGGGCAATTTATATTGGGTTTTCCATCGCCACATCCTTTTTCTCTTTCTGTAAACCCGACTTTTATAATTCTTAAATTGTTTTCATATTCATCATCCAAAATTTTAAAGTCTGCGCCAAATTTTTTTGATGTTAGCTTAGTAAAGTCTTCCAGCGCTTTATTAAAACTTGTCTGCAGTTCCCCCGCCATTATTCCACAAAATTCATGAAAGGGAGTACCCATAAATTCATCTTTCTTAAGAAGACGGCCTGCACCATTTGCCTTCATTAATTGCATGTTTTTTTGCGCTTCCTTCTGTGCCAGCACTCCGTATTTGGCTCCATAGAACTGACCCTGTTTTATCACCATTTCCCTAAATGCTTTATGTTCTTCATCAGCTACAGCAGTATTATCGGTACTGGTGCACTGGGCGGGCAAGTCATATCTGAAAAGATTAAAATATTCCGGGATTTTTACCCTGGGCCTCACGAGTGGAGCGATCTCTGAATCCTTTTTTAACTTCCGGAGTTTGAGGTATGGTGGTTTGCTATAGGCACTCTTTATGGATTTTTCAAAATATTTAATGGCGCTTTCTTTATTACCTTTTGTTGCTTCAATTTGCCCCGCAGTATTACAGGCCTCGGAATTTTCGGGCGCAATTTTCATGCACCGGGCCAGGTAAACCATAGCGGTATCCATTTCTCCCAAACCAGCATAGGCTTGCCCCAGGTTGTTGAGCACCATAGCATCAGAAGGAAAAGATTGTAAAATATATTTCAGGATAGGAATGGCTTTTTGCTCAATGCCACTCATGTTTAAAATAGCAGCACAATTATTCAGGAGCATGCCATCGTCAGGACTAAAAGTGGCTGCTTTAATTAATAAAAGGATGGCTTCTTCTCTGTAGTTTGTATACCAGCCTACAACAGCAACATCAGCTATTTTGGCACCGTTATTATTATACTTTGCTGCAATAGATTGTATAGAAGAGCTTATCCCTGCCTGAAATTTTTTTGACAATTGCGAATAGGTTTCATTTAAAAAAATTACCAATTCAGCTTTGCTGAGCACTTTAGATGGAATGGAAGCCAGAAGAACAGTTTGTTTTGGGGGAAACTTCCAATTGTCAACATTGCCGTAAGAACTGGGATCAGCACTGTATGTTGAGCTAACAGTACCGCTATTATTTTTGGGTTGGGTTTTAAACACTTTGTCTACGGCCGTGTCATTGGTATATTTTTTTGAAAGGGCATGGGCATCCTTTATCATTTTATTTATCTCGGCCTGGGTGGGTTGCTGGGCAAATAGAAATTGAATAGTGAAGCAGAACAAACACGCTGGTAAGCATATAATTTTTCCAATTGTTGAATTAAGCATGCTCAAAAGTAGAAACACCGGGTGTTGTTGTCATCCCCCTAAACAGTGATTCATCGGGATTGGGCAAGAATCACCCGAAACTGGTATTTTAAAGCAATTGTTTGTAATTGTGAAGTATTATCTCAACCTTTAATAAACAATAATCTTCTTATAACTTTGCAGCATCTTCGTTTACGATATTGGATTTGTATCATTTTAGCATTTACATGCATCGCTCCTGTTCAGGCACAAACGAAGTGGATTGATAGCTTGCAGTCAGAATTAAAAAAATCTCCAAAAGACTCAGTGCTCGTATTTATTTATACGCAGCTTGGTAATCAATACTTCTCTTATGATACGCTTAAGTCAGCTCAATATCTGGCAAAGGGATATACTATCGCAAAAAAAATGAAATGGACTTATGCACTGGCAGATTATTATCAAATAAAAGGCGGAATAAAACAATACAGTTCTGACAATGTTATCGCAGGGTTATATTTAGATACTGCCATACAACTCTATCAACAGGCATTGAATAATCGGCACGATACCGGTAAAAATGCCGAAATGAAATTATCTATCGCCACCTGCCTCGGGCAAAAAGCTGACCTGTTGGCCGACCTTGGACGAGCTGCCGAAGCAATTCCTATTTACTTGTCTGCACTGGAAGCCTGGAAAGCTTCCAGCGATTACCAGAAAGACCAGGCGATCGGTATCTTCTACGAAAAGATAGCTACTGCCTATTATAATCAAAAGCTGTATGATAAATCTCTTTATTACGATCAGCTTTTTTTGTCATTAAGTATATCCGGCAATAATAAAGAAGCTAAAGGCCATGCTTACATCTACGTATGCGATGATTTTATAGCGTTAAAAAAAATCGATTCTGCCCTTGTGTATCTCAACCAGGCTAAACCGATTGTATTGTCATTAAATAATCATCGAATAAACCTTGGATATTACAACAGGCTCGGACAAGTGATGGTGGAGAAAAAAGAATATCGGCAAGCCATACCCTATTTTGAAAAGGCAGTAGCGGAAGCATTGTTCACCAATGCAAAACAACCAAAAGCATCAAATGAACGCATGATCGCCTTATGTTACTCAAGAATGGGGAACTATGCCGAATCACGCAAATATCTATTATCAGCACTTCCTGTGGCCATCGAAGGAAATTACATCTATGATAAAATAAATATTTTACAAGATCTGGTTACAACCGAAGAGAAAGACAATCAACCCGACGCGGCCTATAAATATCTGAAACAACTTGTTGCCTTAAAAGACAGTATGAACCAGGAAGAAACCAAAAGAAAGGTGGTAGAAATTGAAAATAAGTACCAGGCATCCGAAAAATCGAAGACTATTATTCAATTGGAGAAGGATAAAGTGATACAGGTACTTTCTATAAAACAAAAATCAACCCTCAATTATTTTTTGATCAGTGCTGTTGCAACATTATTAATTCTTGGTTTGGCAGGATATAGGAATTTACGCCAGCGGCAGCAGATATCAAGGCAACAGAACAGGATAGATGTGCAAAGAATAAATGAATTAGAAAAAGATAAACAATTAGTAGCGGTAGATTCGATGCTAAAAGGCCAGGAAGAAGAGAGAAGCCGGCTGGCAAAAGATCTGCATGACGGTTTAGGTGGTTTACTTTCAGGCGTAAAATTTTCAATTAGCAATATGAAAGATAATTTAGTAATGACCCCGGAAAATATGAATGTGTTTGAGCGCTCATTGGACATGATAGATACTTCTATCAAAGAACTTCGTCGTGTGGCGCATAATATGATGCCTGAAATGCTGACAAAGTTTGGGTTGGATGAAGCGCTAAAAGAATATTGTAACAGCATCAACGCCACAAAACTGATTATAATAAAATACCAGTCGCATGGCATGGATGCCCGGCTAGATAAATCGGTTGAAATAATTATTTACCGTATTATACAAGAGTTGCTAAACAACAGCATGAAACATTCAGCGGCAACGGAAACTTTTGTACAGGTGATCAGGGAAGAGAACCGGTTGAATGTAGTGGTAGAAGATAATGGAAAAGGGTTTGATATCAGCATGGCTGAAAGTAAAAATGGTGCCGGGCTTGCCAATGTACGCAGCAGGGTAGATTATTTGAAAGGACAATTGGATATTCATTCCGAGCCGGGAAAAGGCACATTAGTGAATATAGAATTTAACGTATAATCATGATTCGATTATTTATTGTAGATGACCATCCGGTTGTAATAGAAGGAATTCATTCTTTATTACAAAATGAAAAGGGAATTGAGTGGGCAGGGCATGCGATGAATGCCAACTCCTGCCTGGGCTATTTTGTACATAACACGGCCGATGTGTTGCTGATGGATATCAGCATGCCGGGCATGGATGGCGTAGAACTATGTACCATGATGAAAGACAAATACCCGGGAGTGATGATACTTGGCCTGAGCACTTTCAACCAGGGATTGTACATTAAAAAAATGATGGAAAATGGCGCCTCTGGCTATATACTCAAGAACTCTTCAAAAGAAGAGTTACTGGCCGCAATAAAAGCGGTGAACAAAGGCGACACTTATTTTAGTGGAGAAGCGGGCGAGGCGTTAAAAGCATATAGACTATCAGAAAAAAATCAGCTACCAGAACTCTCTCCAAGAGAAAAGGAGATCTTAGGTTTGATTGCGGAAGGCTACACTAATCCACAAATTGCAGAAAAAATATTCCTGAGCCCGTTCACCGTCGACAGTCACCGGAAAAATTTATTGGCAAAGCTGCAGGTGAAAAATACGGCCTGCCTTGTGAAGCTGGCGGTAGAGAATAAGCTTATTTAGGGTTAAAAACTGCAAACAAAAAAGCAAAAAAGCTAATGACCGCTACTTTTTACAGCAATAACTCTCAACCAGCCAAGGCAAAGCTGAGGACGTTGCGTGTGCCAGTATTACCATTTACATTTATTGAAATCCGTTTCTTAAATATGCTTTGAGCAATATGGCTCAATTATTTTCTGCCCGCAAAACAAAAATCTTTTGTGTATCGAAATATCGCAATGGTGTACGCAACGTCCCATGGCCAACCCACAAGACTCCACAGCCCCCAAAAGACTCAATTCCCGTATCTTCCCCGTAACTGATCTATTTTGAGCAACAACAGTAAAACAAACTTAGACTAAAGATCTATTTTAGAATCATTGCTAGCACCTTAAAATCATCCAATCATTTTGCCAAAAAAAATCTGAATAACTGGTAAAAAATTATTACCATAAAACGATGCCATTGCTTAAAAAGATTTGCCTCGAAGAACCGCCAACCTGTATTTGACAGGCTCCTTTCTCGGTGTTCCAGTCATTTTTATTTTCATCAAAATACTGAAACGCTTCTTTATTCAATTGAATGGAAACGGCTTTGGTTTCGCCCGGCTTCAGGAATACTTTTGAAAACCTTTTAATTCTTTATCAGCCCTGGTGATAGCAGATTTTTCTTTGTGTACATACCATTGCGCCACTTCGCCTCCTTCAACTTTACCGGTGTGGGTAATGGTAAATGTTGCTGTAACTGTGCCATTGGCCGCTTTCGAACATTTTAAATTTTTGTCAGCAAAACTGGTGTACGACAATCCAAAAAAAAATTCAAATTGCGGTGCCACTTTGTAGGTATCATAATAACGATAGCCTACAAAAATATCATCCTTATAAACTGCCACTCCATTCTTACCGGGAAAATCACCGAGCTTATGGGCAGGTACATCTTCTAATACTTTCGGAAAACTTACCGTCAATCTTCCGGGTGGATTTACTTTACCTAAATTAACCTTGGCCAATGCATTGCCTCCTTCCATGCCACCATACAAGGCACTCACAATTCCTTTTGCATCTGCCACCCATGCGGTCATATCAATTGGACCGCCACCCACCAGCACGATGATGGTTGCAGGATTGGCCATGATCACAGCTTTAATCAATTCATC
Organism: Chitinophagales bacterium; assembly: GCA_038213285.1. Taxonomy (GTDB): domain Bacteria; phylum Bacteroidota; class Bacteroidia; order Chitinophagales; family Chitinophagaceae; genus Ferruginibacter. The sequence goes on along the minus strand of JBBQTL010000095.1, from coordinate 3,532 downwards.
TTGCCCAAAAGGCATTTTCATATCCGGTTTATCCGTTCCTTTTGCATCATAGGCTTTGTCCTCCCATTTGCTGTAATCATATCCATGCGTCCATCCTCCCACAAAAATTACCACATCCGATTTTTTTGCAGCTTCCACCGCATCATTGATCATAGCTGCTGTTGGCACCGACTTTCGTTCAATGGTATAGCCCTGTGCATAATTGATCACTACATCCGGAGCAATATTTTTTAGTTCTTGCAACGGTGTTATTTCATACAAAGCCTTCACCTGCGAGCTACCTCCTCCCATTGAATTTTCTCTGTTGGCATTGGTACCTATTACTGCAATGGATTTGATGCTGCCCGTTTTCAATGGTAAAATATTACCTTCATTTTTCAGCAATACAATCGACTCCTGCGCTACTTTTTTTGCAACCGCAACAAGATTGACTGAACCATATTCGCCTGGCGATGATTTACCGAATACGCTCAACTTAAACATCACCCGCAGAATTCTTTTTACTTTGTCATCAATGACTGCAACGGGTATTTTTCCGGAGTTAACCAGGTTGATGGCTGAATCAGCCAAAAAGAAACGATGGTACACTGTTTTAGGAATGGGCAAACTTCCAACATCAGTTTGGGAAACACTGCTGCTGTTTAAAACAAGGTCGGTTCCCATCTCCAGATCGGTGCCATACAACAATGCTTCTGTTGTTCTATGCACCGATCCCCAGTCGCTTACCAGCAACCCTTTACACCCCCACTCGCCTTTTAAAATTTAATTTACGAGGTAATCGTTGTGAGTACAATATTGTCCACGAAATTTATTGTAGGCACCCATCACTGTATTCATATCTGCTTCCATTACGGCTGGTTTAAAACCGGGCTGGTATATTTCCCTTAAAGCCCTTTCACCCCACAGGCGCAGGAGCCTATGGCTATCGGCTCCTGCGCCTGACTGAGACGCAACAGCGGCGTGCTGAGATAGCTGATTTTTTTTAGGACATACTAACAACGAAAAAAACTGTTGAAGTTGTAAAAATTACCGCTTCTTTATCTATAAACTTCTTTCTGATACTCATAATAAATTATTTGTAAAAATATAAATCTCAAAACGGTAAAATGGGTTGTTTAAAATGGTCTTTGTTTTTACTTCCAGTACAAAATTTATAGAGTAGTAACAGGGAAGACACAGGACGGAGTCCTGCGCCTGGGAGGCCTGTGGTAACACGAAAATAGCTGCGTAAAAATCCATTAAAAAGTATTTGGTGAAGTCATAACAATACTGCGCCTGTGGGGAATGGCTGTAAATTTTCATTCTTATCATGCTGTAGTAACCGCCCGGCACAGGAAGCCAACCTTACATTGCCTACGCCTCATTCCTGCGCATGACAAATGATCACCGGTATTTGTCCGGAAATCTTAATCTATAAATTATTAGGACAACCATTAATATGGCGACTAACATTTCCAAAATTCCACAAACTTTTAAATTTATGGTGAACCAATTTTTATTCGTTACCCCTAAACTAAATTTATAAAAAGGGAATAAACGTTTTTTGTGAAGTGCATTTAGAAATTTAATGCAACAATTTTTTAATTTTATTGAAAAAAATAAACTTATAAAACCGATCACAAATAATAAAACGCTTAACAATAAAGTAATTATTAAAAATATTTTTTCTCTTTCCATAGGACTAGTTTATTACATGATGCCAAATTAACCAATCAGGAGTGTAATTATAACTTGCACCGATTTGAGGGGAATATAATCCTGTGCCTTTTGATGTTCCATTTCCGGGTGACCATGACCCGCTTACTCCGCTACCGACCCCAGCTGAGACGTTAACACCATGACCACTTAAGAAATTATTCACTTGTGTTTCATTTGGACTTGGAATTGTATTTAGATTATTTGCAGTAACGCTCCCTGAAACACCCGTTAATCCTTTGGCAACTGAAATCCCAAATGGACTAACAAATACGTTCCCATATTTGTCGACACTTACAGATACATTCCAAGCTATCACACTTCCAACACTAACATTTAAATTTACATAATCTGCGCCCCATAAATCAATCGAATGATCTCCTTTAGATGTGATAGTACTACCCTTTGCAGTTGAAGTAGAAGCTCCATCCCTAAAAGTGGTTCCTGTTTTAACATCTGTTACGCTTCCATCTTCTTTGAGACTATGTACTGTTTCAGGATTAATTGAACCATCTTTGTTCTTAATACCTGACGTTACAGTAGCGGAACTACCTACATAAGTTTCTCCCTCTTTCAATGTTGTACTTGCATTACTTGCTGTTAAATTTTCATCATATAAAAAATTGCCATCTTTATCTTTTTTCCAATCAATAGGTTGTCCATCGATATCTTTTTTTACAAAAGACAAATCTTGACTCGACATGCCATCAGGGTCTATAAATCTTATTGGATTATCAATGGCATAATTGTAAGGAGACCAGGGGCGCATTTTATCAGCAAGTGGGTCTATCACATGCCATCTTCCAATTTGTGGATCGTAAAACCTTGCTCCAAAATCATATTGCTCTAATCCGCTTCCATCGCTAAATTCTTTGTTCTGCATTTCCTTTCCAGTAATACCAAGTTTATTTTGAAGTTTTCCTGCAGCCTTAGAAGATATCCCCGCCATTGTTAGTCCGAACGGATAATAATGCGTCTCTTCCAAAATTGGCCCCGGCTTGTGTATTACCTGCAAATTATCAAAGAACACATCGAGATTACTCTCGTTGCTTACGTAAACAAATATAAAACCATTTTTGGGAGCTACAATACCCCGGAGGGTAGCATCCGCTAGCCAATGGTCTTTTACTGTTCCAGTTCCGCCTACACGACTTGCACCACCTCCTGCATATTTAAATTGCTCATCAAAGAAAATGTAATTTATATAGGCTTTGGGTACGGTGGTGGGTGCCTCATTATTACTGCCTCTAAAGAATGTATTTGGCAGCACCCCGCCTGTGTTAATGTTTTCAAGTATGGCAGCGGAGGCTCCCTTTGTACTGGCAAGGTTGGATGGTGCCAGTAAAAAACTTGCAAACAAGCTTGCTAAATTAAGCGTAGTAGAATTTGAATTGTTTATTGCGGCTGTATTTAAATAATACGACTTGCCAAAAATATCTACCTGATCGCCTGCCATCACTTTCATTACAAACTCTAACCCGGTTTTATTCGCTGTGGGGATGGGCGTAGCATTTAGCCTGTACAAATTGGTGTTTACATTCGTTTGCGTTGGTGTGCAGTTTGCAGGGTAGCTGTTATTGGCAGGTGGGTTACCATTATTATTATAGTACAACCTTGTATTGGCAGCAGTTTCAAGATTACCTTGCGGAGTCCACGACGGTATGGATGTCTTAGGTACAATCTTGGTATTATCTATTTTATAAAAGCCCTTTTCGTAATTAACCATACTATTGGTACTGACATCGAAGGTTCCTTCCAATGTAGCAGCAGGGTAAGTGTTTTGCTTTACCTCATCTGTAAGCAACATCCTTACATTACCCAAATGATCTTTTATCAT
>JBBQTL010000094.1:0-19990 GCA_038213285.1 Chitinophagales bacterium | reverse complement strand
GCTGCTGCTCCTGCTTTATTGTGCAATGATAGCTATAACCAGGATACCGCCATCTTATGGAACCCGGAAAAAATGCAATTAGTAAAAAAATAAAACAGCCAATATGAAAGAAAATTTATTTAAAAGCAGTGGTGTTTTAATACTGGCAATCAGTATCGCCTCCTGTTCCAATTCTACCAGTACAAATTCAACTGAAATGTCTACAGACAAGCCAGATTCATCCCTTAGCGCTGCACCGTCAAAAGCTGCAGCAGTAAGTCTTTTTGATGGTAAAACCCTTAGTGGCTGGCACGGATTTAATAAAACGGGGGAAGTAAAAAACTGGACCATCGAGGATAGTGCAATGGTTTGCCTGGGTGCAGCAAAAGATGCCTCTGGTGGCGATCTTGTTTCTGATAAAGAATATGAAGATTTTGAAATGAGCTGGCAGTGGAAAGTAACAAAGGGGGGCAATAGTGGTGTGATGTACCATGTTATAGAATCGCCCAAATACAAATCTCCTTACGAAACTGGGCCCGAGTACCAGATGATTGATGATATCGGTTTCCCCGAAAAATTAGAGGAATGGCAAAAATCCGGGGCAGATTATGCAATGAACATGGCCAATGATAAGAAAAAATTAATGCCGGTAGGTGAATGGAATTCAAGTAAAATTATTTTTAACAAAGGGCATGTAGAACATTGGTTGAATAGTGAAAAAATTGTAGAATTCCAGGCCTGGGATGATAAATGGAACAAGGAGAAAAAAGAAGGAAAGTGGAAGGATTATCCTGATTATGGCAACGCTAAAAAAGGAAAAATAGCGCTGCAGGACCATGGCAATAAAGTTTATTTTAAAGACATTGTTATTACAGAATTATAACGCATGTTAAAAGACCAATCCATGTAACTTTCAGTCATAAAATTGCATGGTTTGGTCTTTTAAAAAATTGATATGGCCGCTGAATTTAAGCCCTTGCATCTACTTTAAAGGCAAGGCTAAAATAGGAAAATGAAAGTCCTTTCTTATCTGTATTCGTAAACTGCCATTCCTGGCCATTCAAAAAAGGTGGCGTTTTATAACAGCCTGCTGCTTCACCCATACCAATATACGAATTAGAGCTTTCGAGCCGGAATCCATAAGTTTTACCTTTGTTTAAATGCAGGCCGGAAATATTAAATGTTTTCCATTTACCAGTGTCCGTATTAGTTAAATCCACATCAGCGGATCCTAAAACAGGTCCCCAGCTTTCTTGTTGGGAGTCAAATGAATGTAGTGTCATTAAAACATTACCGGGAGTGGTAACCACACTGGTAAAAACTTCAATGGCCTCCAGGTCAACTTCTGAAGGGGCAGTAAATGTTTGGCCGCCAATGACATCTCTATTATCAACGTCTCGGTGGCCAATCCAACTGGTAGTGTTGTTGGTTACTTGTTCAATCACTGACTTTACTAATGGGAATTTTGAATGAGTGTTCATAATTTCGGATTTTATTGAGAAATAGTAGAATATTATCTCAGTTATATAGGATTCATTTAATAACTCAAACCTACGCCAAATATTGTGCTATAGATTATATCAGATTGTTAAAAAAGTTGTCCCACGCACGTATAATAGGATTGCTGCTACAGCCAATCTGGCAATAAATCAAAATCTGCCTTTCCGGCAATAAAGCTTACCTTTAGTCTGCTATTCACATTAATTTGTCAGCTTATTCAATTCCGGAATCCAAAAGGAACTTTTAAAAACTTTATTATGTACACTTATATCTGGAATAAATATCTTCCGGTAATCAGGATTTTATTGAAAAAATCGGCTGGCGGAGACCAGTTGCTAAGTTTAAACCGCGATGATTTTGAAAGGGCAGGAACGGGCAGAAAGGCCGGTTACAAATTTACGATTGAATTTACAGAAGGGAAAGTTAGTAATGTGATTAGCGGATCAGACCTGGCAAGCCATTTAGCCGCTGCAATGCTTGAAGATGCTGCTACCAGGGCAGTATTGCAAACCGGGCATTTCCAGGTAATCTTAAATACTAAGTTTCAGATTACCGTAAAAAACACAACACCACATCCAATTGAAGCTGAGGATGCAGCTATAAGTGAATAAAGGACTATTTATTTTTGATTTGTCATTTCATTTTTCAAATTAACCAGCAAAAGTATTTTGAAGTTTAAAGATTTTAGTTTCGACGATCGACTACTGGAAGGAATAGAAGCGTCCGGTTATGATGAGGCTACCCCGGTGCAGGAACAGGTTATTCCTTTGGTGTTAGCCGGTAAAGATGTAATTGCATCTGCACAAACCGGAACCGGTAAAACTGCCGCGTTTTTATTACCCCTCATAAATAATATCATTTCAGCTCCCATCAATCATCATAGCATTACGGCATTGGTAATTGTGCCTACCCGTGAGTTGGCTATTCAAATAGCCCAGCACATGGAAGGGCTTTCTTATTTTACTTCGGTAAGTTCCATTGCAGTGTATGGTGGAGGAGACGGAAACGCTTTTGTACAGGAAAAAAAGGCATTGAGCGCTGGTGCGGATGTAGTGATTTGTACGCCAGGCAAAATGCTGGCGCATATCAATATGGGGTACGTAAAATTTCAGGGCTTAAAATACCTGATATTGGATGAAGCGGACCGTATGCTGGATATGGGCTTTTATGATGATATCATGCGTATTATTCATGCATTGCCCTCAAAAAGGCAAAACCTGTTGTTTTCCGCCACCATGCCACATAAAATAAGGGAACTGGCAAGAACAATCCTGCACAAACCTGAGGAGATCAATATCTCCATGAGCAAGCCAAATGAAAAAATTACCCAGTTGGCCTATGTAGTGTACGACACCCAAAAGATACCTTTGGTAAAATTCATACTCACCCAAAAGGAGTTTTCCTCAGTATTGGTTTTCTGTAGCAGTAAGATAAGTGTAAAACAATTAACCCGGGATTTGAAAAGAGCAAACTTGCCGGTAGATGAAATTCACAGCGACCTGGAACAGGATAAAAGAGAAGAAGTATTGATGCACTTTAAAAGCGGGCGGATAAAAATACTGATAGCTACGGATATCCTTAGCCGTGGTATCGACATTGATAATATTGGATTGGTCTTAAATTATGACGTGCCACATGATGGGGAAGATTATGTACACCGTATTGGACGCACTGCAAGGGCTGCCGCAGAAGGAACCGCAATTACTTTTATAAGTGTGAAGGAACAACGAAAGTTTGCAGCTATAGAACGTTTGCTGGGCAAATCTGTTCCTAAAGCAACAGTGCCTGAACAATTTGGCGAAGCACCCCAATACAGCCCCGGGACATACCGGTCCGAAGGTGGCGGTAATAGAAATCCCAAAAGGCCACAAAAATTTTCAGGAAGAGTACCAAGGTAAATCCTTCAGGAAGGTCTTTACAACATGTGATAATAATATATAAGGGCATTTACCTTTTAAAACATCCGTATATCCTACAGGGGCCCATCATGATTGCAAACCATGCAATAAAGCGGATCAGAGTTAAAAATCATTTCAGCCTTTTTTATAAATTGCCGACCTTATATTATACCAGGGTTTGATAAACCTTTTTCCATTTTAAACAGTGAGCTAAAGAATTTGTTATTGTCAGAATTGCCCGTAACAAAGGCGGCAGGTTTGATTTTGTAATATTTACAACATTACATCTTAGGGAATATATTTGTATAAATTATTTAATCATTACTTCCAGTAATAACATATTAGCCAATCCAGTTGAGTACCTGAAAGGCGTTGGGCCTTTAAGGGGAGAACTGTTGAAAAAAGAACTTAATATTTTTACTTTTAAAGATATACTTGAATACTACCCATTTCGCCATATAGATAAAACAAAGGTGGACAAGATATCAGCTCTTAATCCTGCAACGGAATATGCACAGGTTGCAGGGCGATTAACCGGCTTTGAAATAATTGGAGAAAAAAGAGCAAGACGCCTGGTAGCATTTCTTCAGGATGATACCGGTGAAATGGAGCTGACCTGGTTCCAGGGTATCAGTTGGGTTGAAAAAACACTTCAATCCGGACAGGTTTACCTCGTTTTTGGAAAGCCTGGTTTCTTTATGGGTAAAGTGCAGATGTCACATCCTGAAATTGAAATATTTACTCCTGAAAAAGCGGGTGGCAAAAAATTCCTCGAGCCCATTTATTCATCTACTGAAAAACTGAAGTCAAGAGGGCTTACCGGGCGAGCTATCGGTAAGTTATCCTTTAATTTATTGCAATTGTTATCGCCAAAAGATTTTCCTGAAAATTTACCGGAAACAATCTGTAAACAATATCGGTTTATTTCAAGATGGGATGCATTTTGCAGCATACATTTTCCATTGTCGGAAGAGATGTATACGCATGCTATACGAAGATTGAAATTTGAAGAATTATTTTTTGCCCAATTACGTTTAGGCATGATCCGTAGTACAAGGCATCGTTTTAGCCAGGGTTGGGTATTTGAAAAAGTGGGTGATTTGTTTAATGATTTCTATAATCAGTATCTCCCTTTTCAATTAACGAATGCCCAAAAAAGAGTATTGAAGGAAATAAGGAAGGATACTGCTACCGGTAAACAGATGAACCGGCTGTTGCAGGGAGATGTTGGTAGCGGTAAAACGATTGTTGCGTTGCTGAGTATGCTGATCGCTGCCGGAAATGCCCGCCTGTCCGACGGACAAGGCTTTCAAAGCGTATTAATGGCGCCTACCGAAATACTGGCACAGCAGCATTTCAACAGTGTTGCTGAGTTACTAAAAGATATGCCTGTTACTGTAAATCTCCTTACGGGTTCTTCATCTTCAAAAAAGCGAAAGGAAATATTAAAAGGCTGTGAAGATGGCTCACTCACTATTTTGATTGGCACCCATGCTGTGATAGAAGACAAAGTACAATTTAAGAACCTTGGGTTTGCGGTGATTGATGAGCAGCACAAATTTGGGGTGGCTCAGCGGGCAAAATTATGGAAGAAAAATGCTCTCCCTCCCCATGTATTGGTAATGACAGCAACCCCTATCCCAAGAACACTTGCTTTGACCGCCTATGGTGACTTGGATTACAGTGTAATCGATGAGTTGCCTCCCGGAAGGCAACCCATTGAAACAATACACCGATTTGAAAACAAGCGACCACTGGTAATGGATTTTATAAGAAGCGAAATTTTTAAAGGTCGCCAGGTTTACATTGTGTATCCACTCATTGAAGAATCTGCCACATTGGATTATGAAAACCTGATGAAAGGATTTGAAGAAGTAAAATCTTTTTTCCCCGAACCTAAATTCTGGATTAGTATGGTGCATGGGAGGCAAAAGCCTGATCAAAAGGAAACCAATATGCAACGGTTTGTATCTGGCGACACTCAGATAATGGTTAGCACTACTGTAATTGAAGTTGGCGTGAATGTACCGAATGCCTCAGTAATGGTAATTGAAAGCGCCGAAAAATTTGGCCTGTCTCAATTGCACCAGCTTAGAGGAAGGGTCGGCAGGGGAAGTGAAAAGAGTTTTTGCATTTTATTAACAGGAAACAAGGTCTCTAACGATGCAAGAGAACGTCTGAAAATATTGTGTGCCACCAACGATGGATTTAAGGTTGCAGAAAAGGATCTTGAAATACGTGGCCCGGGCGATATTGAAGGCACCAAACAAAGCGGATTATTGAATTTTAACCTTGCAAGTATTGTACAGGACAGAGTAATGCTGGAAGTTGCGAAGAATTTAGCTACTGAAATTATTGACCTTGATCCTGATTTAAATTTGGCTGAGAATTTGCCTGTTAAAAATTATCTTCAGGCACAGAAGAGTAAAACAATATGGAGTAAAATTTCGTAAATATTTTTTTTAGCATTTTAGATGAAACATAAACTTTTAAATTGCTTTATCGTTGTTATCTGGTAAATCATTAAATCATTTCATTGAAACTAATTAAATTATTCTATCCCGGTATTTTTTCAATCCTGATTCTGGCTGGTATTAGTATGCCGGTATTTGCCCAATTGCAGTTTATTGAAAACAAGGGACAGTGGGATAGCAGGGTAAATTTTAAAGCAGAAATCCCAACCGGTGCTTTTTTTGTGGAGCAAAAAGGATTTACTGTTCTATTGCGTAATGCAGAAGACCTGGAACGGCTGGCATCTTCAGCTCACTCCCATTCACCCACTTCATCTGCTACCACCGAAATGGCTGTTAAAAAATCTGTCTCTGGTGACCAGGTTATCAAATTGCGCTCTCATGCTTACCGCGTAAGCTTTTTAAATGCAAGTAAAGGTGCCATGGCAATGCCGGATAAAGCATTGCCTTCCTACAACAATTATTTTTTAGGAAATGATCCAGGTAAATGGAAGGGAGACTGTAAAATATACCAGGCTGTTACTTACAAAAATATGTATCCAAATATAGACGTGCGTTATTACACCAATGCAGGTACTTTAAAGTATGATATCATTATACATCCCGGGGGGAATTTAAACAGTATTGCTTTACAATACGACGGAGTAGATAAATTGGCAATAAAAAATAAAGAATTGGTCATTAGCACATCTGTTGGTGAAGTAAAAGAATTATATCCCTATAGTTACCAGGTAAAAAACGGAATGAGACAAACAGTAGATTGTAAATATGTGGTGAAAGAAAATATAGTAAGCTTTAAGGTAACAGATTATTCACCGAACGAAACCCTTGTAATAGATCCTACGTTGATATTTGCTTCCTTTACCGGCAGCAGTGCAGATAACTGGGGCTATACCGCAACACCCGGGCCGGATGGGAGTTTTTTTGCCGGTGGAATATCTTTCGGAAATGGATATCCGGCCTCTCCGGGTGCCTTTGATCAAATTTTTAATGGAGGGGAAGATGAAGGGGGAAAGGAGGGATATGATATTGCCATTATCAAACTTTCGCCTGATGGTTCCAACAGAATTTATGCAACTTATATTGGAGGCAGTAAAAATGAACAGCCGCACAGTATGATCTGTGATGCTGCAGGAAACCTTGTGATTGCCGGGCGGTCTAACTCTGCCAATTACCCACTGATTGCACCAAAGATTGGTCCTCTCGGCGCTACCGGGTACGACATCGTAATTACAAAATTGAATGCTCCCGGTACCGCATTAATTGGTTCCACTGTTATTGGGGGCAGCAGTGATGATGGAATAAATGTCAGGAAAAAGTTTGATAACCCGGTAGGGGCAGGAACAACCAGGCGTAATTATGGAGATGATGCAAGAAGCGAAGTAATTTTAGACGGAGCCAATAATATTTATGTTGTTTCCAGTACACAATCCAGTGATTTTCCGGTGGCAGGTGCCGGAATACAGGCTGGCTTTGGAGGCGTGCAGGACGGGGTGATTTTGAAATTTAATACAGATCTTTCCGGGAGAATATACAGTTCCTATTTTGGCGGCAGAGAAACGGACGCTTGCTTTGTATTGTCAATAAATCCTTTGACTGGAAATGTGTATATAGCAGGAGGTTCTAATAGCCCGGATTTGCCAGGAGATAAAACCGGGGTAATTAATGCCAATTACCGGGGTGGCGATGTGGATGGCTTTGTAACTGAAATAAGAGCAGATGGAGCCGGAATTATAAAAACTACTTATTTAGGTACCGATGGTAACGACATCGTTTACGGAATCCAGTTTGATAAATTTGGTTTCCCATATGTTACCGGAATAACTACAGGAGCCTGGCCGGTAAGTAATGCAACTTTTAGTAATCCAGGGAGTAAGCAATTTATTAGTAAAATGCAACCAAATCTCTCAGCCTTTGTTTATTCCACCATTTTTGGAACCAACTCACCAATACCCAATATATCCATAACGGCGTTTTTGGTAGACCGTTGCCAGAATGTGTATGTATCCGGGTGGGGTGGCAAATTTAACAATGACTTTGGATATCCAAATGCTGGTACAAGAGGATTACCTGTAACCGCCAATGCCGTGCAATCTAATACAGATGGAAATGATTTTTATTTTTTCGTGCTGGAACGTGATGCAACGAGCCAGTTGTTTGGAAGTTTTTACGGGCAAAACGGGGGCTTTGCAGATCATGTAGATGGAGGTACCAGCCGTTTTGATGCCAATGGAATTATTTACCAGGGTATATGTGCGAATTGCGCGGGAAGGGGTGAACCCAATGTGGCATTTCCAACAACTCCGGGAGTGTGGGCTCCAAGAAATTTGTCCAGTGGATGCAACCAGGCTGCAGTTAAGATAGAAATGAATTTCGGCGGTATTAACGCCAGTATTAAAACAACCATTAATGGGGTAATTGATACAATTGGTTGTGTGCCACTTACTGTTACATTTACAGACACCCTTGCTAAGGGTAAGCAATATATTTGGAACTTTGGAGATGGGTCACCCGATATCAGCCAAACGTCTAATACGATCAACCATACTTATAATGCGGTAGGCAGATATCAGGTGCGCTTAATTTCTATCGACTCTGCTACCTGCAACATATCCGATACCGCTTATTCAAGTGTAAGGGTTAGTGATAATATCGTGGTGCCAAATTTTATTCCGTCAAAGGTTGGCGGATGTCAGAGCCTTACGTTCCAGTTTCAAAATACTACCACGGCAGCCTTGCCCAATTATTCTCCTACTTCTTTTTTATGGGATTATGGCGATAATACTACTCCACAGCGGGCTGGTTTTGGTACTACCACCCATACCTATGCTGCGGCCGGTACCTACCTTGTAAAATTACTGGTAGACGATACTACATTTTGCAATGCGCCGGATAGTGTTAAAAAAACAGTACGGCTTGCGGTAAATGTACAAGCCAGGTTCGAAACACCCAACGTTGGTTGTGCACCTTATAATGCCCAGTTTAAAAACACTTCTTTAGGAGGGCTTGATTTTCTGTGGGATTTTGGGGATGGAACAACTTCTACTGATGTAAACCCAGCTCATGTTTATGGTAACACGGGTACTTATGTGATTACACTCACTGCCACCGATACTACCACCTGCAATCGAATGGATACCTATACTTTCACTATCAATGTTATACCAAAACCCACTGCAGGATTTAGCTTTTCGCCCAATCCCGGGGAAGAAAACAAACCAACCAATTTTAATAATTTTTCGGCCGGGGCAGTTAGTTACGAATGGGATTTTGGTGATAATCAAACTTCTACCCTTGCCAATCCAATTCATCAATATAATGCTACCGGTACTTTCAATGCCTGTGCAGTTGCAATTAATGATGCAGGCTGCCGGGATACTTTCTGCCTGCCGGTATCAGCACTGGTAGTTCCATTGGTAGATGTGCCCAATGCCTTTACACCTGGAAAATTTGGTGTAAACAGTGTGGTAAAAGTAAGGGGCTTTGGAATTGCGAAAATAGCCTGGAAAATATATAACCGATGGGGGCAAATGATGTTTTCCAGCAATAGCCAGGCATCGGGTTGGGATGGAACATTTAAAGGTGCGATACAGCCCATGGATGTATATACTTATTCACTTGATATAGAATTTACGGATGGGAAAAAGTATCAAAAAACCGGGGATATTTCTTTACTCCGTTAGCTTTTAGCAACAAATTATTTTTGTTTGATAAAAAGAAATTGCAAAATGAATACAAATAAAAAAATATTATACCTGCTGGTATTTAGCCTGCATGCATCATTGTTACTGCATGCCCAGGATTTGCATTTTTCACAATTCTTTAATTCTCCGCTAACGACTAATCCAGCCAATACAGGTTTCATTCCTGATGCGGATTATAGAATTGGTGCCCACTACCGCAATCAATATTCATCTATATTATCATCACCATATAAAACCATTAGTGTTTTTGGAGATGCCCAGTTACTACGCGATAAAATTGAGAATGGATGGTTAGGATTGGGCGGGGTAATTTTAAGTGATGTAGCAGGTAGCGGTGGATTGCGATCTACAAAAATTTATGGGTCGCTGGCTTACCACCAGCAGTTGGGAAATAGCAGCCTCCTAAGTGCCGGTTTTAATGTAGGCTGGGCCAATAAAAGAATCGATGTTACTAAACTTAATTTTCCCGATCAGTTTGATGGGAAATTTTTTGACGGCGATTTACCATCTTCAGTGGTGCTAAATGCCAATAGCATAAGTTATTTTGATATGCAGGTTGGGTTGAATTATGCTTATTTCCCTACTGAGGATGTTTACATTAATGGCGGTTATTCTATTCATCATGTAAACCGTCCGCAGGAAACATTTTTTAGCGGTGTACCTGACAGTAGTACCATACCCATGCGACATATTGGATTTGTAAATGCGCTATTAAAATTGAATGACAGGGTAATCATTAACCCCAATATTTATTATACCAACCAGGCAAAATCAAGTGAGTTTGTAATGGGACTAAATGCGAACTATAATTTATCCGGCGAAGGGGGCGACAAACAATTGATAGCCGGAATTTATTATCGTGCAGGCGATGCCGTAATACCGATGGTTGGTTTTGAAATTAAGAATATTCGTTTTACTTTTAGTTATGATGCAACTACATCTGCACTTCGCAATTATAATAACTTCCAGGGTGCAAATGAGTTTAACATCATCAAAAAAGGATTTTATGGTGATCGTAACAGTACAAGCCGCCAGGTTTTTTGCCCGAAATTTTAATTGAAAACATTCATTAAATATTGGCAGGGCGATTTTTTATAATCGGATATTTGCTTTTCACCGAAGTAAGTCAGGATTTTAATGACCCGATGATTTTGTTTTTAATTATTTAATGTTGGAGTTTTTATACAAATACAAGATGCCGTTTTCTTTTAAAGTGTATAAAAAAGTTAGCAGTTATTTTTCATCCCGAAGGATTCACTAATCGAACATTTTCAGCTACTGTAGTTCCAACATTTCCTTTCTCAACCCTATGCTTTTCATTTTATTCCTGTCGATTTTCATATCTGTTTTTTTTAATTATTCTTATGGCTGTTTATGGCGTTTCAGTGCCGGAGTATTTTTTTGATTTATTTTAAAACTTCAAATAAACAATTCAATCTATATTTTTTTTATCATTTTTTAAGCAAACTTTATCATAGTTTTATTCGTTATGATTTAGTAAATTGTAAAAAATATCTTCCTTGAAAGTAGAAAATGTTTTCTTGGCTTGCCTTTTCAATTTGGTGCTAATTTTTGGTTTAACAATACCAACGTTGGCCCAATTACAGTTTATTGAAAACAAGGGGCAATGGGATAGCAGGGTTAATTTTAAAGCGGATATACCAACCGGTGCTTTTTTTATAGAGCAAAAAGGATTTACTGTGTTACAGCATAATATTCAAGACCTTGAAAAATTGGCTGATTTAACGCATGGTCATTTACCTGCTTCTACTGATGCAGCACCTGTTACTGCTAAGAAAGCCGTTCCAATAAACAACAATTTCACACTTCGATCTCATGCATACCGGGTTACGTTTATAAATGCGGTTATGGGTGCAGTAATAGTACCCGACAAAGCTTTACCTACTTACAATAATTATTTTTTGGGGAGCGATCCGTCTAAATGGAAGGGCGATTGCAAAATATTCCAGGCAGTTACCTACCAGAATATGTATCCGAATATTGATGTAAGATACTACACCGATGCCGGAACATTAAAGTATGATATCATTATACGGCCCGGAGGCAGGGTCAGCGACATTGCATTAAAGTATGAAGGGGTAAATAAGCTGGAGGTTAAAAATAGGGAACTGGTAATTGGCACATCAGTGGGTGATGTGAAAGAACTATACCCCTATACTTACCAGTTGCAAAATGGAGCCAGGCGGCTATTGGATTGTAAGTATGATGTGACAGAAAATGTGGTAAGGTTTAAAGTAAAAAACTATCGGCCCAACGAAACGATTGTTATTGATCCCACATTGATTTTCGCCACATTTACAGGCAGCTCAACAGATAATTGGGGATATACCGCAACCCCGGGACCTGACGGAAGCTTTTTTGCCGGGGGCATTTCTTTCGGAAGCGGCTATCCTGCATCGGTGGGTGCTTTTGATCAAACTTTTAATGGCGGAGTAGATGAAGATTCAAATGGCCCTTATGATATTGCTATTATTAAATTTTCACCCGATGGTACGAATAGAGTATATGCTACTTATCTGGGTGGAAGCGGCAACGAACAACCACATAGCATGATTTGTGATGCAGCCGGAAACCTGGTAATAGCTGGACGTTCCAACTCCCTGTCCAATTCGGATGCCACCAAAAATTACCCCTTACTCATCCCGAGAATAGGCCCTGCCGGTGCCATAGGTTATGATATAGTGATTACCAAATTGAATGCAAATGGTAATGGGTTGATAGGTTCTGTTGCAATTGGTGGCAGTCGTGATGACGGCGTAAATATCCGAAAGAAATTTGATGCACCGGATGGTGCAGAAACTACCAGGCGAAACTATGGTGATGATGCAAGAAGTGAAGTGATATTGGATGGAGCCAACAATGTTTTTGTAGTGTCCTGTACCCAATCAAATAATTTTCCTGCAGCGGGCTCGGCAATACAGCCTGTATTTGGTGGCGGTAAGCAGGACGGGGTAATACTAAAATTTAACGCAAATCTTTCTGCAAGGATATTCAGCACTTATTTTGGTGGTGTGGGAAGCGATGCATGTTTTGTTTCATCTATCAATCCGCTTACCGGTAATTTGTACATAGCAGGCGGTACAAGCAGTACAGATTTGCCCGGCAGCAAAACTGGTACTATTGGTGCTGCTTACCAGGGTGGTGAAGTGGACGGTTTTGTAACACAGATTAGTCCCGATGGATCTGCTATCATAAAAACTACCTACCTGGGAACTGTTGGAAATGATCTGGTGTACGGAATCCAGTTTGATAAATTTGGTTTCCCTTATGTTACCGGTACTACATCCGGTAGCTGGCCCGTTATTAACGCCGCTTTTAGTAATGGGGGCGGTAAGCAGTTTATCAGCAAAATGCAGCCTGATCTTTCCGCCTATATTTATTCAACTGTTTTCGGTACCAATTCCCCGATTCCAAATATTTCCATAACCGCATTTTTAGTGGATCGGTGCCAAAATGTTTATGTGTCAGGGTGGGGAGGAAAATTCAATCACGACAGAGGCTATCCCAATGCCGGTACAAATGGGTTACCGGTAACTGCTGATGCCATTCAATCGTCAACAGACGGGAATGATTTTTATTTTTTCGTATTGGAAAAGAATGCGGTGAGGCAATTATTTGGTAGTTTTTATGGTCAACGGGGTGGTTTTGATGATCATGTGGATGGTGGCACCAGTCGGTTTGATGCCAATGGGATCATTTATGAAGCTATTTGCGCCAACTGTGGCGGCAGAACTAACTCTTCTGTTGTGTTCCCTACTACACCTGGCGTATGGGCCTCCAGAAACGGGTCGAATAATTGTAACGAAGCTGCAGTTAAAATAGAAATGAATTTCGGGGGTATCGGGGCAAGTGTAAAAGCAACCGTTAATGGTATAATCGATACGATAGGCTGCGTTCCGCTTACGGTAATTTTGACAGATACTTTGGCAAAGGGCAAAACATACATTTGGAATTTCGGTGATAATTCACCTGAGGTTACACAAACTTCCAATACGATTAATCATACCTATACTTCAGTAGGTACATTCCGGGTGAGGCTTGTATCTATTGACTCTGCTACCTGCAATATTTCCGATACCGCGTATACACGTGTCAGGGTTGGCAACAACGTGGTTGTTCCCAATTTTATACCTACAAAGATAGGTGGATGCCAAAGTCTTACTTTTCAGTTTCAAAATACAACTATCGCAGTATTGCCCAATTATTCACCCATTTCATTTCTATGGGACTATGGCGATAATACTACCCCGCAACGGGCAGGATTTGGTGCCACTACGCATACTTATGCATCGCCTGGTACCTATATTGTAAAGTTAGTAGTAGATGATTCCACATTTTGTAATGCGCCGGATAGCGTAAAAAAGACGGTACGATTGGCTGTAAATGTTCAGGCCCGGTTTGTTACGCCGGACAAAGGCTGTGTTCCTTACAATGCTAAATTCAATAATACCTCTTTGGGTGGCCTTGAATTTCAATGGGATTTTGGGGACGGTAGTCCGGTCTCAACTGATATTAGTCCGTCTCATCTGTATGGAAATACAGGTACCTACCTGGTAAAGTTAACTGCAATTGATACTACCACCTGTAACCGCATAGATATCTATACCTATTCAATTACTGTTTTTTCAATACCATCGGCAGGCTTCAATTTTTCACCCCGGCCGGCAGAACAAAACAAACCGGCAAACTTTAGTAATTTTTCAACCGGTGCGGTAAGCTACATCTGGAATTTTGGTGACGGTCAATCATCTACGCTCTTCAATCCAAGTCACCAGTATAATGCTACCGGTACTTACAAAACCTGCCTGGTAGCAATTAATGCAGCCGGGTGCCCTGACACTTTTTGTCTGGATGTTCCCGCTTTAATACTCCCTTTATTGGATGTGCCCAATGCTTTTACTCCTGGAAAATTTGGCTCAAACGGGGTTGTGAGTGTAAGGGGATTTGGTATCGGAAAAATGATCTGGAAAATCTATAACCGGTGGGGGCAGATGGTGTTTTCCAGCACCAGCAAGGCATCGGGCTGGGATGGAATTTTTAAAGGGGCGCTGCAGCCGATGGATGTATACACCTATTCGTTGGATGTAGAATTCACAGACGGAAAAAAAGTTCGGAAAACGGGAGATATTTCCTTGCTTCGATAGAACAGAACCGTTTGAAAACATAAATTCCTATAGTGTAATAGTAAAATGAAGATCAATTATAAAATATTATTCCTTGTAGTAGCTGGTTTAAATGCAGCCGCAGTAGTGCATGCCCAGGATCTTCATTTTTCGCAATTTTTTAATTCTCCTCTGACTACTAATCCAGCCAATACTGGTTTTATACCAGATGCTGATTACCGGATAGGTGCCCACTACCGTAATCAATATTCCTCCATTCTTGCTGCTCCCTATAACACAATCAGTATTTTTGGAGATGCCCAATTGTTACGAAACCGCATTGAGAATGGGTGGCTGGGTCTGGGGGGCGTAATTTTGAGTGATGTAGCAGGTAGTGGGGGATTGAGGTCAACAAAGATTTATGGATCGCTGGCTTATCACCAGCAATTGGGTAACAGTAGCTTATTAAGTGCAGGCTTTAATATAGGGTGGGCTAATAAGCGGATTGACGTTACCAAATTAAGTTTCCCTGACCAATTTGATGGTAAATTTTTTGACAATGATTTGCCATCTTCTGTGGTTCTTAACTCAAATAGCGTTAGCTATGTTGATATGCAGGCAGGATTAAATTATGCTTACTTTCCAACAGAAGATTTTTATTTAAATGGAGGATATTCCATTCATCATGTGAATGGCCCCCAAGAAACTTTCTTTAGCGGATCACCAGATAGCAGCAGGATACCAATGCGGCATATTGGTTTTATAAATGCATTATTAAAAGTAAACGACCGGGTAATCATCAATCCGAATATTTATTATACCAACCAGGCAAAATCCAGCGAGTTGGTTTTGGGTTTAAATGCAAACTATAATTTATCCGGCGAAGGTGGAGACAAACAGTTAATAGCCGGACTTTACTATCGTGCAGGCGATGCTGTGATACCGATGCTCGGATTTGAAATAAAAAATATCCGCTTTACTTTTAGTTATGATGCTACTGTATCTTCACTTCGGAATTTTAATAACTTCAAGGGAGCAAATGAATTGAGTATTATAAAGAAGGGATTTTACGGTGAAAGCAGCAGCGCAAGCCGCCAGGTCTTTTGTCCTAAATTCTGATAATAAAAGGGGCGTTTTTAAACGCTCCTTTTATTATCAACGTTATTTATTTTTCATTTTTCTCAACATCAATGGATATTTTTTTGGAGGTTTCTATTTTGGAACAAGTTGGTTATGCCAGTATGGCCTCTAAAAAATTATGTTTTTGTTATGCTGATAACGGTACATAGAGGTTCGGCTTATTCCTTGCTGATACTGATTTTAAATGTATCTCCTTTGATATAGGGTTTGTATTTTTCCCTGGTAGCCTCGCTCTGTTTTTTGCCATTTATGAACAGCGTTTTGTCTTTTAACTCTATAAAAAATCCTTCTTTTTGATTGATCAATCCTTCTTTCTCCATTTCAGCAAACATTTTTTTTGTTAACTGTAATTCTTCTTTCGCTTTAGCGATTCCTGCATTCACACTTTTCATTATTTCATCCACATTAATCTTTTTTATTTCATCTTTACCTTTTTCAATTTCAAGCTTTGCCTTCTCCATTTCTCTTTTTATCTCAACCATGTTTATTTTTTCAATTTCTTTTTTTGCTTCCTGTAATGAAATTTTTACGTCATTATTTATTTTATTCCAGTCTATTTCTTTTAAAGCAGATTTTACACCCTGCTCTATTTTGGCAATGTCAATTTGTTTCATTGCCTTATCAATGTCCCATTTTATTTTGTCAAAATCTACCTTATCAAGTGAGGCAGTAATATCTTTATGCATTTTATCAAAATCAATTTTAGAAAGGTCCTTCTGCACTTTAAACATCTCTTTGTCCATATTCAGCATTAACTGATCAAAATCTTTCATAGTCATTTTATCTTCATTACTATTTACTTTTTCAGGTATTGTATCTTGTATTTCTGAAAGAGTATCTAGTTTATCTATTGGGCCAAAAGGTGTATTTTGAAATGACATGGCAATTACACTTATGATAAGGCAGGCGCCAGCTATCGCAATAAGTTTTTTGTTTTGGTGAAATATCTGATTCATGGCTAAGTTGTTTGGCTGGTTATTTACGAATAATTTCGTATCAAATATAAATATGTCTTTTTATTATTTATAGTGGCATCTTAAAATTTAACATTTTGTATTGTGCAGGCTTGCCAAGGCATTTTAATAACTGATCATTTTATACGATTTTTACAAATAAATTAGAAGCACTTATATATTTTTAATGAGCAGAAGACATAACTTTAAATTGACAAAATTCCGGAATCAATAAATAAATACTATGAGAAAAATAATGCTGGCAGTGTTGCTATTTCCACTTTCCTTGAGTTCCCATGCACAGGATGAAGACGAAGCAAAGTCAGGGGGATTTAAAAAGGAAAATTTATTTACCGGCGGCAATGTGAATGTTTCCTTCTTTAATGGAACAACAGCGTTGGGAGTTAGCCCATATTTCGGGTACAATCTCACTAACTGGATGGACGTAGCAGTAAGTTTGAATTTTAATTATGTGTCTCAACGTGATACTTATATACCTGGCGATAAACTTCGGCAAACAGTACTTGGACCGGGAACTTTTGTAAGGATATTTCCAGTAAAGTTTTTATTTGCCCAGGCTCAATACGAACATAATTTTTTAACACAAAAGTATATTGCCGCACCTAATAGCGGATATAGCCGTGACAAATTCAAAACTGGTGTAAATAGCCTATTGTTAGGGATTGGGTATGCCTCAGGAAGGGAAGCGTATAATAAATCATATTATTATATGTCTCTTTCGTTTGACGTGTTAAAGAATGCATATTCACCTTATGTTGATAATATGCAACGAACAATCCCCATTGTTAATGCAGGTTTTAACATAGCATTGTTTCAAGGTAACGGAAGAAGGGATTAGGTTATTATGAAAATTTCAGCCGGATCAGATACAATAGTGAACGCCTCCTCAAGACTGCTATAAAGAAAATTTTCTGCTATCATTTTTTTCATGTGTTCAAATAAGGAATTATAAAACCCGTCTGTATTCAATATATAGATGGGTTTGTCATGTATACTTAACTGGTTCCAGGTAAGTATTTCAAATAATTCATCCAGGGTACCAAAGCCTCCTGGGAGTATGATGGCTGCGTCGCACTTTTCATACATTATTCGCTTGCGGATATGCATATTCTCCACTACAATCAGTTCTGAAATGCCTTCGTGTTGCTGTTCCCAGCCTAGTAATAATTGGGGTATAATTCCTATTACCTGTCCCTTCTTTTCCAATACCGCATTGGCCACCGCACCCATTATTCCTTTGTTGCCTCCGCCATAAATTAATACGATATTTCGTTCTGCCAACAGGCAGCCTAAAGTTGCGGCCTGCTTTACATACAATTGGTTGTTGCCTGGTTTACTCCCACAAAAAACAGCGATCGATTTAAACTCCATATATCTTTACAAATAATTTATAAGCAAAGACACAAAGATTTTTTATATTTTCATCTATATTTTATTTAAACCAATCGTTGCATGTCACCAGTTATTTTATTTTCTTTCGTTATAGGCTATTTCGTATTGCTGTTATTAGTAGCCTATTTTACCAGCCGCAATTCAAACAACGAGTCTTTTTTTATTGGCAACCGTAACAGTAACTGGATGCTGGTGGCATTTGGCATGATTGGTACATCACTGAGTGGAGTTACTTTTGTAAGTGTACCCGGCGGTGTGGGGGATATAGCCGACAATGGCTTTAAGGGCTTTGCTTATATGCAGGTGGCCATCGGCTATTTAATTGGCTACGCTGTCATTGCCTTTGTGCTTTTACCATTGTACTATCGCCTTAATCTTACTTCTATTTATAATTACCTGCTTCAACGGTTTGGACAAATTGCATACAAAACAGGGGCGTTGTTTTTTATTATTAGCCGTACAGTTGGCGCTACTGCAAGGTTATACCTGGTAATTAATGTGATCCAGTTTTTTATATTGGATAAACTGGGAGTGCCCTTTGTGGTAACTGCAGCGGTAATATTATTGATGATACTGTTATATACTTTTGAGGGAGGTGTAAAAACGATCGTTTATACGGATACACTACAAACAACCCTGATGATTTCGGGCCTTATCATTTGCATTGTATATATACTGAATAGCCTTCACTTGTCTACCGGCGAAGCATTAACGCAATTAGATTCAAAAGGCTACCTCAATATTTTTAATACGGATGTAAACAGCAAGGGCTTTTTTGTAAAGCAAATAATTGGAGGTGCGTTTATAACCATCGCAATGACCGGTCTCGACCAGGAAATGATGCAAAAAAATATTAGTGTAAAGCGGTTGGGCGATTCACAAAAAAATGTAATTACCCTGGCCATCATTTTGGTATCTGTATTGTTTTTGTTCCTGTTATTGGGGGGCTTGCTTTATTTATTTGGAAATGCAAATGGAGCTGTTTACCAGGATGTGGTGGTAGACGGAAAAACAGTAAAACATTTTATTTTAAATAATACCAATGTAATTGGAGACAAAGCCTTTCCATCTATTATCCTAAATTATTTTCCCCCTGCGGTTGGTATCATGTTTATTATTGCACTCATTTCTGCTTTATTTCCCAGCGCCGATGGTGCTTTAACGGCATTAACTTCTTCTTTCTGTATTGATATTATTGGGTTAAAGGAAAGATCAGACCTTGATGAAAAGCAGAAAAAGCGATTACGGTTAATGGTCCATCTCTCATTTACCATCATATTTTTACTTTGTATCATGGTTTTTAAAGTATTAAACGATAATAGTATTATTGATAAGATATTGGATCTTGCCGGCTACACCTACGGCCCTTTACTTGGCTTATTTGCATTTGGCATTTTTACAAAAAAGCAATTGCCCAATACATTGATGGTAACATTCGTATGCCTGGTAGCACCGGTACTATCTTACATTATCAGCATGAACGCCAAAACCTGGTTTAACGGTTACCAGATTGGTATAGAATTGTTAATAATCAACGGCCTCATTACATTCATTGGTTTATGGGCCATTTCAAAACCTGCAGCATTGGAAGTAAGGGTATAATTTTGCAATATGGAACTCATCAATAAGTTGGCCGAATCATACGCGGATACTTTTACTACGCCGGAAGATGAGTTGATAGCAAAGGTATCCGCCTCTACCATCTCTGCTCACCCACATGCACACATGCTGAGTGGGCATGTGCAGGGTAGATTTTTAACAATTATAAGTTCCTTATTACAACCTGAAAGAATTTTAGAAATTGGTACC
>JBBQTL010000093.1:0-20013 GCA_038213285.1 Chitinophagales bacterium | reverse complement strand
GTGGTGTTGTTTACCTTTTAAAAAGTACAATATGCCGAGGGCTCCCCATTTATGCACAGGTGTTTAAAACCCTTCTATAGTTCTCTATCCCTGATTAACTATATTTGCATCATTGAAAAAATACTAAAAAAATTAGTAGCTTGCGCCTCTTATGCACCAATAATAGTTGCCAGGTAAAATTTGAAGGCAGAATATATTGAGGGGAAGTTTAATTGAAAAACAATTGTTGAAGTGTGCGACGCAACGATGTTAAATAGCATTCCTGTAGCTGGAAACAAAAAATATATGGCAGAAAAAGAAAAAATTGAAGTTGATTATAATGAAGATTCCATCCGCAGCCTTGATTGGAAAGAACATATTCGCCTCAGGCCCGGAATGTACATTGGAAAGTTAGGCGATGGAAGCAGTGCGGATGATGGTGTGTATGTGTTGATAAAGGAAGTGATTGATAACTGCATTGATGAACATACCATGGGTTATGGCAGGCACGTGGATGTTCGAATTGATGGAAAAACGATTACCGTAAGGGATTATGGCCGTGGTATTCCGTTGGGTAAGGTAGTGGATGTGGTAAGCAAGATAAATACGGGGGCAAAGTACGACAGTAAAGCATTTCAAAAAAGTGTGGGCCTGAATGGTGTGGGTACAAAAGCGGTAAATGCTTTAAGTGATTATTTTAAGGTGACCGCTTACCGGGAAGGCAAGGAAAAAACCGCCGAGTTTCAAAAAGGCGTTTTATTAAAGGAGCATAAAGAGGTGCCGAGTAAAGAAGAGAACGGCACATTTGTAACTTTTATTCCGGATGAATCCATCTTTAAAAACTTTCATTTTGTACAGGAATACCTGGATAACCAGTTTTGGAATTATTGTTACCTGAATGCAGGACTGGTTATGAACCTGAATAACAAGCGATATGTAAGCAAAAATGGATTGCTCGATCTGCTGCAGCGCAAAACCAATGAAGATGAAATCCGGTATCCCATCATCCATTTAAAAGGAGAAGATATCGAACTGGCTGTAACCCACGGCAATACTTACGGCGAAGAGTATTATAGTTTTGTAAACGGGCAGTTTACCACACAGGGCGGTACGCATCTGGCCGCTTTCAGGGAAGGCTACGTAAAAACAATCCGTGAATTTTTTAAGAAGGATTACGATGCCACGGATATCCGTGGAAGCATTTGCACAGCCCTGAGTGTAAGGGTGCAGGAGCCGGTGTTTGAGAGCCAGACCAAAACAAAACTGGGTTCGCAAACAGTATCGGAAGGTGGACCAAGCATGAAGAATTTTATTGGTGATTTTTTAGGAAGAGAACTGGACAATTATCTGCATAAAAACCCGGCCACGGCCGATGCCATAAAGAAACGAATTGAACAAAATGAAAGAGAGCGGAAAGAATTATCCGGCATTCGTAAACTGGCTAATGAGCGGGCTAAAAAAGCCAACCTCCATAATAAAAAGCTGAGGGATTGTAAGTTTCATTACAACGATGAAGCCACTGGTAAAGACAAGGAGAATATCCTGGAAAAACAAAAGGAGAGTACCATTTTTATTACAGAGGGAGATAGTGCAAGCGGTAGTATTACCAAGGCAAGAAATGTAAATACACAGGCTGTATTTAGTTTGCGTGGTAAGCCTTTAAACTGTTTTGGCCTTACCAAAAAAGTGGTGTATGAAAATGAAGAGTTCAACCTGTTGCAACACGCATTAAACATAGAGGATGGCTACGAAACTTTGCGTTATAACAACATTGTATTTGCTACGGATGCGGATGTGGATGGCTTGCACATTCGTTTGTTGCTGATGACTTTCTTCCTCCAGTTTTTCCCCGACCTGGTAAAAAATGGTCATGTGTATATTTTGGAAACACCTCTGTTCAGGGTTAGAAATAAACAGGAAACTATCTACTGTTATGATGAAACTGAAAAACAGGATGCAATAAAAAAGCTGGGCTCCAAGCCGGAAATCACCCGGTTTAAAGGTTTGGGTGAAATTAGCCCGGATGAGTTTGCCAGGTTTATAGGACGGGATATGAAACTGCAACCGGTGATGATGTTGCCCGATACGCATATACAGCAGTTGCTGGAATATTACATGGGAAAGAATACTCCCAGCAGGCAGGACTTTATTATTGATAATTTGAAGGTGGAGCTGGATTTGGTGGAAGATGGTGTTTAATTAAAAATTCGGAATTAAGAATTAGGATTTTTTTCTGCAAGAAGCGTAAGTGATAATTGAAATATCCTTTAAGTGTAAAATGTATAACCAAATAATTAAATATTTTTTATGGATAAAGAGAATATCATTGTTGATAAATCGTACCAATTTGGATTAAGGATTGTCAAGCTTTATTTATTTCTCAGAAAAAATAAAGTAGAAAGAGAATTGATTATTCAACTTTTGAAAAGTGGCACATCTGTAGGAGCCAATGTAGAAGAAGCTGAAGGAGGGCATTCAGGTGCGGACTTTATTCATAAAATGGGAATTGCGTACAAGGAGGCCCGGGAAGCACATTATTGGCTTAGGCTTTTGCGGGATAGTGGCTTGCTTGATACTAAATTAGCTGATTCTTTTTTAAAAGATGGGGAAGAGCTAAAGAAAATACTTGCTTCAATTTTGAAAACTTCGAAGGGAAAGAATAATTAATTTAGAATTAAGAATGAAAAATTTAGTATGCCTAAAATGCTATAAATGTTTGTTTGGGTTTTAAAGTACTGGTTAAAATACTGAAGAGAATGCGACTGAAATTTGATGACAATGCGATTAAAAATGATAATCCACTTTAGAAGGAATTCTTCATTTTTAATTCCTAATTTTTAATTAAAATATGATACACATAGTATTTAACGAAGCTGATATAAAAGTTTTAAAAGAAGCCCTTGCATTGGATGAAACACTGCAAGGCGAAGTAATTCAAATAAAGGATGATTATGCAGTTGGCCCTTTAAATAACATTTACCTTGGTGAGGGGATAGAAGCCCGTAAACAGTGGTGGCAGGAAGTGTTGGCCGGAGGTGACTACGATGGCAAAGTAGATTCCGGTGAAGCGGATGATTACAAGACCGTTGCTGAATTGGTGGGTACCTTGCGTAGAAATGAAGAAGAAACCATCTGGATATGGGCCGCACAAAACAAACATGACGTTAGCGGTTACTACTGGCTCATCAGGTACATGAAAGAATTCCAGGGCAGGGTATTCATACTTTACCTGAATAACCTACCCTTTATCAATGAAAAAGGAAATATATTTTATCCCAACTGGTTACACGAAATTCAGCCCAAAGAATTTTTAAAAGCAAAAAAATTAGCCAGGGAAATCACCCTCAGCGAGTTTGAAGTTGATCCGGATGAATGGACAAAACTTTGCGATGAAAACAGGGGAGTGCGTTTACTGGAAGGCGGTAAAAAGCTGGCCCAGGAAGACTATGATTTTTACGATGCGGAATTAAAAAAGCTGATCACTCCTGACTGGCAGAAAGCATCTAAAATTATCCATCAGCATTTAAATAAAGCAACGCATACTACCGGCGATGCTTATTTGTTGTGGAGGCTAAAAGTAATGATTGCGCAGGAGATGTTTGATGTACAGGGCAAGGTTGGAAATATGAAGGAATTTGAAATAAAAACGAAGGCGGGAGTAGCCGTTTAATTTTTTTGCCACAAATGCACGAATAAATAAAGGTTTATTGATCTGATTTGTGTATTGATGGCAACCAAAAAGGATACATGTTAAACTGAAAAATCATTTTAAATAACTTTTGAAGGTTATGGAAATAAAGGCAATTCATCATGTGGCAATACTGACTGATGACTATGAACGCAGTAAACATTTTTATACGGATGTGTTGGGTTTTGAGGCGTTGAAAGAAACCTATCGGGCCGAAAGGCAATCTTATAAATTAGACATGTCTATCAACGGGCAATATCAAATTGAATTGTTTTCATTCCCGGAATTCAAAGAAAGGGCCTCCTTCCCGGAGCAAAAGGGGTTGCGGCACCTGGCATTCGCTGTAGCAGATATAGAACAATCGGTAGCAGAATTGATAAGCAAAGGGGTAGATGTACAAGGCATACGGACAGATGAATTGACCAACAGGAAATTTTGTTTTTTTTATGATCCCAACGGGCAGCCGTTGGAATTGTATGAGATATAATAACGAGGAAAAAAATGGCAACAAGTAAAAAGAAAGAAGATTACATCCACACCGACAGCGGCATTGGCGGGCAATACAAAAGCTGGTTTTTAGATTATGCCAGCTATGTTATTTTGGAACGGGCCGTGCCGGCCTTGGAGGATGGGCTAAAACCCGTTCAGCGCCGCATACTGCACGCCATGAAGGAAATGGATGACGGCAGATTTAATAAAGTAGCCAACATCATCGGGCAAAGCATGCAATACCATCCTCATGGAGATATGAGCATTGGCGATGCATTGGTAAACCTGGGGCAAAAAGATCTGTTAATTGAAACCCAGGGAAACTGGGGCGATGTACGCACCGGCGATGATGCGGCGGCTCCCCGGTATATTGAAGCAAGGCTCAGCAAGTTTGCATTGGAAGTTGCCTTCAACGCAAAAACTACTGACTGGACCGTGAGTTATGACGGCAGAAAAAACGAACCGGTAACGCTGCCAATGAAATTTCCTTTGTTGCTGGCACAAGGTGCGGATGGTATTGCGGTAGGTTTGGCAACTAAAATTTTACCACACAATTTCTGTGAATTGATTGATGCTTCCATCAAATATTTACGAGGTAGAAAGTTTGAATTGTTGCCAGATTTTTTAACAGGCGGTACAATGGATGCCTCCAATTACAATGAGGGTAAAAGAGGCGGCAAAGTAAGGGTAAGAGCCATCATTGATGAACAGGATAAAAAAACACTGGTTATTCGAAGTGTTCCTTTTAGCGTTACTACTACCCAGTTAATGGAAAGCATTGTGAAGGCCAACGACCAGGGGAAAATAAAAATAAAAAAAGTACTGGATCATACCGCGGCGGATGTTGAAATCATCATCGAACTGGCACCAGGTATTTCACCTGATATCACCATTGATGCCTTATATGCTTTTACCGATTGTGAAGTAAGCATCTCACCCAATGCCTGTGTAATTGTAAATAATAAGCCACAGTTTTTAGGCGTACCTGAATTGTTGCGAACAGCAACTGATAACACAAAGGAATTATTACGGAGAGAACTGGAGATAAAGCTGGGTGAATTACAGGAAAAATGGCACTATACTTCATTGGAAAAAATATTCTTTGAAGAAAAGATATACAAGGAATTGGAGAAGAAGCATGAAACATGGGAAAAAGTGCTGGAAGCGATTGATAAAGCCTTTACACCTTTTAAACATTTATTGCGCAGAGACATCACCCGGGAGGATATTGTAAAACTGACTGAAAAGCCGGGACGCCGTATTTACCGGTTGGATATTGATGAACTGAATGAGCAGATAAAAGGGTTGGAAGCCGATATCAAACAGGTTAAATTTGATATTGAACACTTAACGGATTTTGCAGTAGCCTACTATGAAAACCTGTTGAAAAAGTTTGGAAAGGGCAGGCAGCGTAAAACTGAGATCAAACAGTTTGATACCATACAGGCCAAGTCGGTAGCCATTGCCAACATAAAATTATATGCCAATTTCGCCGATGGTTTTATTGGAACCGGGTTAAAGAAAGACGAATTAATAGCGGAAGTTTCTGACCTGGATGATATCATTGCCTTTACAAAAGGCGGCATCATGAAAGTGGTAAGGGTGGTTGATAAAGCCTTTATAGGAAAGGATATTTTGCATGTTGCCGTTTTCCAAAAAAATGACGAACGCACTACCTATAACATGATTTATGCAGATGGAAAAACCGGAGTGAATTATGCGAAGCGTTTTAACGTAACCGCTATTACCCGGGATAGGGAATACGATCTTACCAAAGGAGAAGAAAAGAGCAGGGTGCATTATTTTTCGGCCAATGCCAATGGCGAAGCGGAAGTAGTAAAAATCGTATTAAGCCCAAATTGCAATGCCAAGAAAAAGGAACTGGAGTTTTATTTTGAAGAACTCGAAATAAAAGGCCGGGGTCCTTTCGGCAACCAGGTTACAAAGTATCCTATTAAATCGGTCAAGTTTAAAGAGGCGGGTAAGTCAACGTTGGATGCCAAAAAATTATGGTTTGATAATAAATTTGGCCGCTTAAATACCGATGAGAAAGGAGAGTACCTGGGTAAATTCGATGCGGAAGACAGGTTGCTGGTTGTATTCAATGATGGCAATTATGAAATAACCGACCAGGAATTAACCCAACGCTTTGATGTGGAAAAAGTAATACTGATTGAGAAATTCAGACCCGAAAAAATAATTACCGCTGTATATCTTGACAATGAGAAATTACAATACAATATCAAGCGCTTTAAAATAGAAACCACCACCTTACACAATAAATTCTTTTTTATAAAAGAAGGAAAAGATAACCGCCTCGAAATGGTAACTACGGAACTGGAACCTTTATTAATTGTAAGAACAGGTAAGGGCCAATTGGTTCGGAGTGCAAAGTTTAAAGTAAAAAATATGGTGGAAGTAATGGGCTGGAAGGCTGTGGGAGCGAAATTGACAGATTATTCCAAAAGCGTGGAAATGGAATGGGAAAAGAAAGAAGAGACGGATAACCTGCAGGGCGATTTGTTTGAATAAAGTTTTTTTTTGAATAACATCACAAATAAAAAAGAGAAGCATGGTATTTACGTGGCTTCTCTTTCTTTTTTATGAATTCAAAAAAAAGGAATTTGTTCAACAGGTTTTATAATTGACGGGGATATAATTTTTATAGCTGGTATACCTGTATTTCAAAAATGGTTCAATTCAGAAGCAACATGTGGTCCCGGTGATGATCTAACCTAAAGGAAAGTGGAAAAATAAAAGGGGAAGGGATAGTGTCAATGTGCGGTTACCTGCCTTCATGAAAACCTTCTTTACTCCAGCTACATTTACAAAAGGATAATTCATAACTATCGGAGTGGCTGGATCAGGTAATACACCTGTAAGGGCATTATTACAATACAGGAAGTACGTATATTACAGCATTGTTTTTATCATAAGATCCCGGTTACTTATGAATATTGGCTAGTCTGCTTTACAGTATATACAGGGTGCAAAGCAAAGACTGGTCAGTCATTTAAAAAGATTGTGCAGTCTTTTTGATAATAAAAAAATGAATAAAAATGAAAAAGATTGCTATCCTGTTTTTTGCCTGGTTGATTTCATTCGGAATGAATGCCCAAACTATCAACCGAAAACAACAGCGGCCAAATATTGTCATCATTCTTTCAGACGATCATGCCTACCAGGCCATCGGTGCTTATGGAAGTACATTGGCAAAAACTCCTCATATTGATCGCCTTGCCAAAGAGGGCGCCCGTTTTAACAAGGCCTATGTTACCAATTCAATTTGCGGCCCCAGCCGTGCGGTGATCTTAACCGGTAAGTACAGTCATAAAAACGGATTTAAGGACAACGATCATTCCGTATTTGTTGGCAGCCAAAATACCTTTGCAAAAGAATTACAGCATGCCGGTTATCAAACTGCCTGGATCGGTAAATGGCACCTGACTAGTTTGCCGCAGGGTTTTGATTTCTGGAAAATTCTTCCCGGACAGGGACATTATTATAATCCGGATTTTATACAGATGGATGGTAACCGGCAACGTTTTGAAGGATATGTTTCCAACCTGGTAGAAGATTTTTCAGAGGACTGGTTAAATAAACGGGATGCATCCAAACCTTTTTGCCTGGTGATTGGCCACAAAGCGGTACACCGTACCTGGCTGCCCGATATAGCTGACCTGGGCAGTTATGATACCGTACAATTTCCACTCCCTCTAAATTTTTATGATAATTATGCCAACCGAAAAGCTGCTGCAGTTCAGGACATGACCATTTCAAAAACAATGCTGCTGGACTATGATCTTAAAATGAAAATGGATGAACAGGAAAAGCGGGGTTTTGAAAGATTAAATGAGCAACAGCGGGCAATCATTGAACCTTATTATCAAAAAATTGAAGCAGGCTTAAAAGCCGGCAACCTATCCGGAAATGCCTTAACGGAATGGAAGTACCAGCGTTACATGAAAGATTACCTAAACACGGCCCAGTCAATTGACCGTAATGTTGGGCGAACCCTGGATTATTTAGATCAACACCACCTGAAAGAAAATACCATTGTGATTTATATGTCGGACCAGGGCTTTTACCTCGGCGAGCATGGATGGTTTGATAAACGCTGGATGTATGAAGAGTCGTTCAGAACGCCGATGCTGATGCGTTTCCCCGGCTTAGTAAAACCTGGCAGTACAATCAATCAAATGGTGATGAACCTCGATATTGCACCCACCATGCTGGATGTAGCAGGCGTAGCCATTCCAAAAGACATGCAGGGCCAATCAATGTTGCCGATCATCAAAAATAATAGTGCACCCTGGCGCAATCAACTGTATTATCATTATTATGAAAATACCGTGCATAGTGTATCCCCGCATTTTGGCATTAAAACAAAGCGGTACAAACTAATTCGTTTTTATGAAAGGGTAACAGGTTGGGAACTGTACGACCTGCAGCAGGATGCGCATGAAATGAAAAACCTATATGGCCAGAAGGGCTATGAAACCATTACTACTCAGCTGAAAAAACAGTTGGCTCAGTTGATTGATCAATATGATGATAAGGAGGCGAAACAAATATTGGGTGATACAAAGAAGTTATAAATTGTCATCCATAAGATAGATAACCGAAGAATAGGATGAAAGACCCATCCTTCCCCAGCAACGTCCTACCAACGAGCCCGGCAGAGGCGGGAAGGTTGTGCGATCAGTAGACGTCACATACAGCAAAATAAACCCAACCTTTGCATAATCTTTATGTCATGCAATAAAGAAAACCATCCTGCCATTTGGCTGAGAATCCGTTAAAATACATCCATAGTTCAGTGTCATTTTACCTGACTAGTCAACATGTTTTTTAACCTGTTATCAATTATAAGGAAATGGAAGATGTGGGTTTATTAGTGAAAGATTGGTCAATCGCCTGCCCTGCTTTACTATCACGATTGCAGAATGGAAATAGTAAGGGTAATTCTTTACACAATTTAATGGTAGGTACATACAAAAATGGGGAAGCTTATGGGTAAGCAAATTCGTAAATAGCCTTCATTAAAAAATTTCACTGGCCCGATTATAGTATTAAAGCAAGGTGTTCCTGCAGCGAAGGTTTTTTACTTTTTTTTTATTTTTTAAAACCCAAAATTATTAACTTACAAAGACTGTGTAAGATTATTTATTCAAAAGGAATTATTTACAGTTATCATTGCTTTTTTTAATCATTTATCTGATAGTATTATGACATATTGCCTGGGCATTAAAGTAAAGGAAGGATTGGTTGGTATATCTGATACCCGTATATCCGCTGGAACCAGCACAACGGTTAAGAAAAAAGTTTTTGTTGTGCAGAATGCTACCAATAGCTACTTTATCATGACCAGCGGACTGCGGTCTGTAAGAGATAAGGCCGTCCATTATTTTAAGGAATTAATAGATAGTGGGACTGAACATGATAAATTATATAAAGCCGTGAATTTATTCGGTGAACAAATAAAACGGGTATCTGAGGAAGACAGCGAAGCATTGTCTAAATCAGGGTACAAATTTAACCTGAATGCCATTGTAGGAGGTCAGTTAAAAGGGGATGAAGAGCACAAGTTATTTCTATTGTATTCGGAAGGTAATTGGGTGGAGTTGGACGAGGGAAGTCCCTATGCGATTATTGGAAATACGGGGCAGGGTAAGGCCATTTTAAACAGGGTATTAACGGTAAAAACCACCATGAGACAGGCATTAAAAGCAGGTTATCTTTCATTTGATTCTACCAGGGTAAGTTCAAATGATGTTGAATTTCCTATTGATGTGGTGCAATACGAAAAAAATAGTTTTTGCATGAAGGAAAGCCGGTACGAGTTTAATGAATTGGCTGCCGTATCAGCACAGTGGAATCAATTGCTAAAAAGGTCTTTGGATGATATACCGGAGGCGTGGATGGAAAAAGCATTTAATAACCCATCTTTATAAGAAAATAAAATCAGCTACCATTATGAATTTTAAAGTATTCAGCGAATTGAAATACGAAGTAAGTATCCCGACTACTTTTATTTTTAATATCCAGGCTATATCAACTTCCAGCCAAAATATTATTGAAGAAAAATTAATTGTCGACCCGGCAATGAAATGGGAAGAATTTACTTCTTCCACAGGGGAGGCGAGGTTTATTATGCTACAGGTGGGAAAAGAAACTGCTTTTACCATCAGCTATGAAGCTACGGTAGATTTACACTACAATATCATTGATCAGAAACACCTGTTGAATACCGTGCCGGTTAATAAATTAGATGCCGACGTAATTCCCTATCTTTTTCCCAGCAGGTATTGCCAGTCGGATAAATTGCAGAAATTAGCCACCAAAGAATTTGGCCATATTGAAAATGCATACGCAAAAGTGGCCGCCATCAACGAATGGATTTACAATAACGTGGAATATACCGGCGGCGTTACCAATTCAAGTACATCCGCTCATGATACATTAACTGAAAGGGTAGGAGTATGCAGGGATTTTGCCCATTTGGGAATTACCCTGTGCAGGGCTTTATCAATACCTGCCCGTTATTTTACGGGGTATGCGTATAACCTTAATCCACCTGATTTTCATGCCTGCTTTGAAGCTTATATTGGTGGTGAATGGATATTTTTTGATCCAACCAAACTGGTTCCTTCCAATGGGCTGGTTAAAATAGCCAGTGGAAGAGATGCAGCCGATGCAGCGGTAGCCAGTATCTTTGGCAATACCCGGTGCACATCCATGGTTGTAAAATGCGAGTCCATTGATCCGGATTTTAAGCCATACTATATGCACAATACCGAATACCAGAAAGGACTTTCTTATCAATAACATCGTTCGGCCAGAAAGTCTATTTAATCAACCCGGGAAATTTTTAATCCTGGCCGAAACTGTCGTATAAACTTTTGGAATAATAGGTAAGTAATGTACTGAAGTAAACTGTATCGGGATAAAATTTCTATTTATTATATTCCCAGAACCTCATCTTTTTTAATACATATAGCAATACATTTTAACCTCCTGAAAATGCCGGAATAATTGAGCAGGATTAAATTCATGCATCATTTATCGGGAAATATTACATGGGGAAAACTTTACAATAAATTAAGATTACAACACCCCATTAACATATAGATAACCTATATCTTGCACCAACTTTTATCAATCATATCCTCCGCTTACCTATTTGATTAATTGATCAGTTATCAATTATTTTTTACATTTAAAACTATTGTATGGTAAAATTATTTACACTCAGATTTTTATTACTGGTACTGATTTTTGGTTCTACTTTATCACAGGCTAAAGCCCAGGTTACCCATTTAGTAATAAGCCAGGTATACGGGGGAGGTGGAAATTCGGGTGCTACCTACAAGAACGATTTTATTGAAATTTTTAATCCCACTGCTGCTTCGGTAAATGTTACAGGATGGTCCGTGCAGTATGCTTCTTCTTCAGGAACAACATGGCAGGTAACCGCTTTATCCGGAGCCATTCCAGCCGGTGGCTATTACCTGGTTCAGGAAGCGCAGGGATCTGGAGGAACAGTCAACCTCCCTGCACCTGATGCAACAGGCACCATTGCCATGAGTGGATCAGCAGGTAAGGTGGCATTGGTAAGTAATAATACAGCCTTATCCGGATCCTGCCCTGCTGGAGGTGCCTTGGTTGACTTTATCGGTTATGGCACTGCAAACTGCTTTGAAGGAACTGCAGCCAGTCCTGCGCTTTCCAATACCACTGCGGCATTAAGAGGGAGTAATGGCTGTACAGATACGGACGTGAATGGTTCGGATTTTACCACCGGTGCACCTAATCCCCGCAACGTTTCCTCGCCGGTTAATATCTGCGGAGGTGTAGTGAAAACAGTTAGTGTTGCTGCCGGTACCGATGCTGCAGAACCTGCAGCCAACGGAAGTTTTACCATCAATTTAAGTACAGCAACAACAGCATCCACAGATATTAATTTTGCCTTTGGAGGTACTGCCATTTTTGGCACAGATTATACGGTTGCCTACTCTGCCGGATCAACCATTTCAACCACCGCTGCAGGTACACTTACCTTGCCGTCCGGAACAACCAGCATAACCGTAACAATTACTCCCATAGATGATGCACTGGTAGAAGGAGCTGAATTAATTTCATTAACATTATCATCACCCACCGAGGGCTATACCATCGGTACTGCTTCTCAAAATATTAACCTGGCAGATGATGATGTGCCAACGGTATCGGTTATAGCAGGATTAAATGCCGGCGAACCTGCTACCCAAGGTTCATTTAATATTACCTTATCCGATCCTGCACCGGTGGGTGGAGTAACGATCAGTTATACTTTAGCTGGTTCAGCTACTTTAAATACAGATTACAGCGATCCGCAAAGCGGAAGCATTACCATTGCTGCCGGAAGCACTACCGGTGCTATTTTGATCAACACTATTGATGATATGGTTTATGAAGGAACAGAAACCATTGCTGTTACTCTTGCCACAGCCTCGAATGGCTATTCTATTGCCACATCCGCTGCTACAATAAATCTTATGGATGATGAGCCGCTTCCTGCAATTGTAATCAATGAAGTATATGGTGGCGGAGGTAACAGTGGCGCTGAATTCAAAAATGATTTTATCGAATTATACAATCCAACCAACATTGCTGTAAACCTCGCCGGATGGTCTGTGCAATATGGATCTGCAACAAGTACTACATGGTCAGGAAAAACGATCCTTACCGGAACCATAGCTGCCAAAGGATATTATCTGATACAGCAAAGTGCGGGTTCGGGAGGTACTACGGCCCTGCCAACACCGGATGATATCGGTACCATCAGCATGAGCGGTACTGCAGGTAAGGTGGCCCTGGTAGCCAACAGCGTTACATTATCAGGTGCATGTCCTGCCGCCGCTTCTTATGTTGACTTAGTTGGATTTGGTTCTACGGCTAATTGTTTTGAAGGTGCAGGTACTGCTCCGGCCCCCTCCAATACTACTTCCATACAGAGAAACCCAAAAGGTTTTGATACCAATAATAACAATACCGATTTCGTGGTCATCACTCCGGCTACACCTAAAAACTCTGTAGTGGATATTATTCCACCTGTAATTTCATCCTTATTCCCTGCTGATGATAATACCGGTGTGATGACTTCATTTATTGCCAACATTGTCTTCAACGAGAATGTTCAAAAAGGAACCGGCACGATACTGCTTAAAAAACTATCAGACGGCAGTATCTTTAAAACAATCGATGTTGCCAGTTCCGAAGTTTCTGTAGCGGGCACTTCCGTATCATTCAATATTAATTCACTGGCATTTAATACTGCGTATTATTTTGAAATTAGTGCGGGAGCATTTATTGATGGTAATGACAATAATTTTGCCGGACTGTCGGGGACTACAGCATGGAACTTTACCACCATAGCTACTCCGCCAATTGGATTACTGGGAACAACCTATGATTTCAATACCTGCTCCGGCAACCTTCCGGGTGGTTTTTCTCAATTTAATATCGTTGGTTCACAGGTATGGAGTTGTACTGCATTTGGCAGAGATGCCGCTAACCCGCCATCGGGCAGCGCACCAAATGGCTTGCAAATGAATGGCTTTGCAAATGGTATTGATAACAGTAATACAGACTGGTTGATTTCTCCTTCCTTCGATCTTACCGCAACAAGCTTTCCGCTTTTATCTTTCTGGAGCAGAACTGCATTTGCAGGTGCTACCTTACAATTAAAAGTATCAACAGATTACAGCGGAACAGGCGATCCAAACCTGGCTACGTGGACTGACCTGAACGGTAAGTTTCCTTCGCCTGTTTCAGATGTATGGACATTGAGTGAAAATATCAATTTGTCCAATTACAAAACGGCGAATACTTATTTTGCATTTGTCTATTCATCTACCACCGAAGATGGTGCACGATGGACGCTGGATGATATTACCGTTACCAATTCGCCCACAGCTCCCCCGGCCAGTATCACTATCAGTACTACGGATATTCAATACACTTTTGTAGCGAATGGCAGTACTCTTGACAAGACCTTCACTTTCACCGGCAATGACCTTACCGGGGATGTAACACTTGGATCTACCGGTGCATTTTTACTTTCCAAAGATGGAATCTCTTTTAGCGCAGCGCTTACCTATACACTGGCGGAAGCAAATAATATTTTGAAAACTGTGTATGTAAGATTTGCACCAACTGCCGCCAACCAGAATTTTAGCGGCAGCATCACTATCAGCACTCCGGGAGTTACCACTTATACTATCAATTTAAACGGTAGCAGTATTGATCCAATTACTACGTTGGAAATAGTAAACTGGAACATGGAATGGTTTGGTGCTCCTAACTTCGGCCCCGCTGATAATAACCTGCAGGAGCAAAATGCAACCACTGTTTTAAAAACGATTGCCGCAGATATTTATGGTGTAGTGGAAATAGTGGACGAGGCAAGATTGCAAAACGTGGTAAACAGCTTAAACGCAACTTTTGGAGCCGGCACCTATAGCTATCAAATTTGTGATTACGGATCTCGTGTTAACCCTCCGGACCCTAACGGCGGACCATTGGCAGATGCGCAAAAAGAAGCGTTTATTTACAAAACAGCCTTATTCAGTAATGTAACTACCAGGGCTTTGATCAATAATCAAAATATAAGCAGTACCTCTTATAATAGTTGGGCAAGTGGCCGGTATCCGTTCCTCATGACGGCTGATGTAACCTTGAATTGTGTTACTAAAAAAATGAATTTTGTGTTGTTACATGCCAAGGCCAACACAGCGCCAATTGCTACCTCGTATGCACGCAGGCAGGCCGCCGCCAACGAGTTGCATGATACATTAACTACTTATTTTGCCAATGATAATGTAGTGGTGTTAGGTGATCTGAATGATGATCTTGACCAGTCCATTACAGCCGGTTTCACCACTACTTCCTATAGTTCATTTACTACGGATGCGGCTAATTTCTTTGCGCCAACTTTAGCATTGAGCCTGGCAGGTAAAAAGTCGACCGTGAGTTATAATGACGTAATTGACCATGTAATTGTATCCAATGAACTGGTGCCAAATTATTTGCCGGCTTCAGCGACTATTTTAACGGATGTTGCCAGCCTGATTAATAAATATGGCTCCACCACTTCAGATCATTACCCTGTATTTACCAGGTACATTTTCCCGAATGCTGTCGCACCAGTGGTATCAGGCTGCACGGCAAATGTAATGGCTTGTTCAAATGCCACGGGTATTTACACCATTCCTGCTTTCACCGCTACCGATGATTGTAATGATCCCATCAGCTATACTTATACAATTAGTGGAGCCACCCAACGGAGTGGCACGACCAATAATGCAAGCGGCATGTTCAGCCCTGGCACAAGTACAATCGTATGGACTGCTACCGATGGCTGGAACAATAGCGCAACCTGCTCCACTACTGTGACAATAAATGAAAGCCCGATGGCAGTTATACCAAATGTTTCTGTTTTACCGTTGGGTGTAGCTGTAAATACCGTTTACATAGGTTATGCACCTGCTTCGGTGCTAACCGTTACAGCAATTCCTTCACTTGGCACTCCTTCTTATACTTTCAGTTGGTCGGCAGGTTCAGGATTGGCAATTATGGGGGGAACGGCAAACCAGGCATCAGTAAAAATATATGCAACCGGGTCTGGCATTTACACTTCCACTTTGACGGTAACCATCACCGACAGTAAAGGGTGCAGCGTTTCTAAATCCATCACTATTCGTGTGATGGACGTACGGGGTGGCAATAAAAATGACAAAGTACTTGTTTGTCATAATGGTAATACATTGACAGTTTCAGACAATGCAGTTCAAAGTCATTTGAACCATGGAGATCGGTTAGGTGCTTGCGACAAAAAG
The DNA here is from genome assembly GCA_038213285.1 of Chitinophagales bacterium. Classification (GTDB taxonomy): domain Bacteria; phylum Bacteroidota; class Bacteroidia; order Chitinophagales; family Chitinophagaceae; genus Ferruginibacter. The sequence goes on along the minus strand of JBBQTL010000093.1, from coordinate 3,978 downwards.
CCAACAAATAAATTGTATGTTTTATTGAAATGCATACTTTCAAATTTCCCGAACCCTTTCCATGGCTTTACAACAATTAAGTATAGCCTTTCGTTAGACAGTAAAGTTTCAGTAGAAATAAGCGATGTGTTTGGCCGGAAAATTACAACGTTATTTAACGGAGATAAAAAAGCTGGTTCTTATACAGTTGATTACAATACGCTGAACCTGCGAAGGGGTATTTACTTCTGTAAGGTTACAGCTATTTCAGACGACCAGGCTTCAGTACAGACAATCATACTGTTGGCACAATAGCTCATTTAATTACAACCTGAATTTTAAGAGCGGCTAAATGCCGCTCTTTTTTGTATTATGAAAATTGACTGTTGAATTTAATCTTGCACCCGTCAGTTTCTACATCTTTTTGATTGCGCATGTTTCATGGCAGAATAGCTGTGCTCCTGCGGGATGTAGGAACATTTAATAGTGTATCACCGGGCATGATAACGCAGGAATGAAAGCAGCTAGAGTGATAGGGGAGCAACTTACCAACAGTTTTACCCTAGCCGCTTTATTTTTAGTAAATAGGATTGCAAATAGCTTGCCTTTTAATTTCTTTTTAAATAATTAATAAACTATCATGCACAAAATATTAGTTACCGTCCTCCTGGCAGCTATGGTTTTGTTTTGTAAAGCCCAGGTAAAAATTGGCTATAATTCCGGTACCGTAAATCCAGGTGCGATCCTGGAACTAAGTAACGATATTGGTGCTGCGCCTTCAACATGGAGAAGTTTTTTACCACCAAAAGTAGATTTTACTAAACCTGTTTTTACTTCCAATACGGTTTGGGGAATTGCAGGTACGCCTGTAGCCGGGGCGATGATGTATAATGTTGGTGAAATATATAGTAATGGCTTTAGTGCCTCTACCTTTTTCTTAGGAAATAATTCCAGTGTCAGTGAGGGGCCTGAATATTATACCTCCTGTTATAGCCCAAGTCCATCAACTTTATTGGCCACAGATTCTTATTCCCAGGTAATCAGCACGCAAAACAGGCAGTGGTGATTGCACTTTGTGTTGTAATGAATTTGAACGGGTAAAATAAATAGTGAGCCTGCAATTTGGTATTACAATTTGCTGGTCTTTTCTTTTAATTGCAGGTTTAGTATTTGATGATTTAAAGAATAATCTACCGGCACATCAATTACATGAACGCCATTATTATTTAAACAAAACTCAAGGATACTGTTTAGGCTATTGTCACTATCTGCCCTGTGACCGACGGCTCCATAGGCATTGGCGTAAGCTACAAAATCGGGGTTGTTGTAGTCGAGCCCAAAATCCGGGAATTCCATTCCCTGTTGTTTCCATTTTATCATACCATAAGCGCCGTCATTTAAGATAAGTACTGTTAAATTTAGTTTTAATCGAACGGCTGTTTCAAGTTCCTGCGAGTTCATTAAAAAGCCGCCGTCCCCACAAATGGCCATTACTTTTTTATTTGGGTTAATCAGTTTTGCAAGTATGGCTGATGGAAAGCCGGCACCCATGCTGGCCAATGCATTGTCCAGTAACAACGTATTGCGCTGGTAACCGGCGTAATTGCGGGCAAACCATATTTTGTAAATACCGTTATCAAGGGTAACAATACCATCATCAGGCATTTGATTTCTGACGATTGCTACCAGTCGCTGTGGCAGTACCGGAAATCGCTGGTCGTTTGCATAAGTATCAAGGTCAATCTTAATTTCATTTTTAATTTTTTGGTAATAGCCGAAATCCCGGTTATTGTCTGCTTCAATTGAATGCGTAATCCGCCTGATACTATCGCTGATATCGCCAACCACATCCAGTTGCGGAAAATACACCTCATCTGTTTTGGCCGGAGAAAAATTTACATGTATTACATTTGTTCCGTTTTCCTTCATGATAAACGGTGGTTTTTCAATTGCATCATGCCCCACATTTATAATTAAATCCGCATTGCGAATGGCACAGTGCAAATAATCATCTGCTGATAGTGCAGCCGTTCCTAAATACATCGGATGTCTTTCGTCTATCACACCTTTACCCATTTGAGTAGTAAAAAAGAAGATGCCGGTTATTTCGACAAACTCATTGAGCGCTTCACTGGTATCTTTCCGGTTGCCACCAGCCCCAATTAGCAATAACGGTTGCTTGGAAGATTTAATCATTGCGGCGGCAGCTAAAATGGCCGCTTCAGCGGCTTCCGGCTGGTAAGTTGGTGTTACATTAAAAATACGGTTGTTGCATTCGTCGGCTGCAATGTCTTCCGGCAGTTCAAGATGTACGCTACCGGGTCTTTCAGATATGGCTATCCGAAAAGCTTCCCTTACCAATGAACCAATATGATTCGCATTTACAATTTGCCGGGTAAACTTTGTGATTGGGCCCATCAGCTCAATAATATCTACAATCTGAAATAATCCCTGTTCGCTTTTTTTAATGGGTTTTTGGCCAGTTATCATCAGCATTGGCATACCGCCCAATTGAGCATAAGCAGCAGGCGTTACCAGGTTGGTGGCACCAGGGCCAAGTGTGGCAAGGCATACACCGGGCTTACCCGTGAGGCGACCGTACGTAGCAGCCATAAAACCTGCCCCCTGTTCGTGCCTGGTAAGGATAAATTTAATTTGAGAGTTTCTGATCGATTCTAAAAGATCGAGGTTTTCTTCGCCCGGAACGCCAAAAATAAACTCTACGCCTTCATTTTCCAGCGCCTTTACAAATATGTCTGATGCTTTCATATCTTAATAATGATTGATGATTGTGATAAACAGGTGTAACAGTATTCAATGCTTCCTGACTGTTAAAAATATCATGCCAGTTAATGCATGGTAATAAATGAGATGGAAGCTATAGGATAGTGCGTCAATTTTTGCACTGTTTGTATCTTTCCAGTTCATACATTTCCTGACATTAAATGTAGGAATTTGTTAAACGATGATTTCTCTCCACAGAGAATGGGTTGTGGTACAGTTGTTTTTGCTTCTAAGAACAGAAGCGATAAAATGAAAACTGCCTGCTTTTGTATTGTACGGAAAGCAATTTGTTTTTTTTTAAATTAAATTTTAGATGAATCGAGTTTTCCACCATTCGCAGATTGCAGTTAAACGATTTTGGTATAAATAAATGACCTCCTTCCTTCGATAAATGTAGATAAATGGTTAAGTTGCACCGCTTAGCAATTCTCAAATTCAATTACAATTTTTACATCAATAAAAATCTTCTTATGCGATTAAAATCCTATTTACCGGTTGTAGCTATTATTTCAATTTCTTGTATCTGCGGTTGTGCTGATAAAAAAAAGACAGATAATCCTGCAGTTGCCAGCCAATCTAACTCAGATTATAAACCGGCGTTTCCGGGTCAAACAAAAATCGGGAAAGTTAGTACTGCTGTCCCTTACACGGTTGAAAAGATTGCTGAAAATTTAGGAAGGCCATGGGCAGTAATTCCTATGCCGGATGGAAGGCTGCTAATTACTGAAAAATCGGGTTTTATAACACTGCATGGCGCCGATGGTAAATTGCTTAAAAAAATAACGGGTTTACCGAAAGTGGAAAATACCTCCCAGGGTGGCCTACTGGATATTGCGCTGGATCCTGATTTTGCCCAAAATAAAATCATCTACTGGTCTTATTCCGAAAAGCAAGGTAGCGGCAATTTAACCGCTGTAGCCAAAGGGAAATTGTCGGCAGATGAATCTGCATTGGAGAATGTGGTGGTGATATTTAGGGCCACGCCCGAACTGGACAGTGAATTGCATTTTGGCTCCCGCTTGCTGTTTGATAAAGACGGGAACCTTTTTGTAAGTTCCGGTGAACGGTCCATTTTGGAAGGAAGGAAACAAGCACCGTTACTTAACTCAGGCCTCGGTAAAATATTTAAGATCACCAAAGAGGGTAAACCTGCACCCGGCAATCCTTTTATCAACCAGGCAGGTGCCATGCCGGAGATTTATTCTTATGGCCACC
>JBBQTL010000092.1:0-20086 GCA_038213285.1 Chitinophagales bacterium | reverse complement strand
GAAAAATCAGGGTAAGTGAAAGATATGGGTAAATCTTTGAGGTGTGTTATGTTGCTGCTTTTTCTGATAGCTGCATATACATCCAAATTGTTTTTGAGGGCAGCTTCAATTATATGAAAACCCAAAAAACCACTTGCACCTGTTATTAATACCTTTTCGCTCATATTGACTTTTCAAAAATCCGGTAGCGCTTATAAATGGTCGCATTCAGATTTCTTAATCCTTTATTCATCATTTCATTGTTTTCCAATATCCATGAAGCTTCGCCGCCTTTAATTTTTTTGTTGATCGCCTGTTCAATTATTTCAGCATAGAAATAAGCTTCCACTCCCGCCTTTCTATATTCTTCTTTTACACCTAAAGCAATTACCCTCACATAGTTTATCTTCTTAAGCCCGAGTAATAATTTAAAGATTCCGGTGGGGAGTAAACGGCCCCTTTTAATCTTAATCAGTACCTGGTTGATATCCGGTATGGCCAGTGCAAATCCTATTATTTGTCCGTTTTTTTCTGCCACCATGCATAAATCTTTGTCGAGCACCATCTTCAGATCTTTGGCTAAATATTTAAACTCGTCATCCGTCATAGGAACAAATCCCGTGTTTTCCTGCCAGGCCGAATTGTAAATGGTTAATATGTTTTCTACCTCGGCTTTGAAGTTTTTCATATTAATTTTCCGAACCACTATATTTCTGTCTTCAAAACGTTTGCGCAATGCTTCTTTTAATTGTACCGTTCTTTTATCAACCTTGTTGGTTGGCAGGTCGTAGGCTAACAAATCAAACTTTTTCACAAAACCATTTGCTGATAACAGATCGTGATAATACGGCTTGTTATAAGTCATCATGGCAACGGGAGGCGTATCAAAACCTTCAATCAATAAGCCAGAAGGGTCATTGGTAGAGGGGTTTACTGGTCCAATCATGGTGTTTACTCCGTTGGCAATTAACCAATCTTTTGCTGCCGCAAATAATTTTTCAGCAGCTTCCGGATCATTGTATATGTCAAAGAACCCAAAAAATCCATCCTTCCTGTTGCTGAAAGCATTGTGGTTATTATTCAAAATCGCGGCAATCCTTCCTTTTATTTTACCATTATCTAATGCCAGGAAAGGCTGTATAACAGAATGGTTGTGAAAAGGATGCTTGCCGGGTGTTAACACATCTCTTTGGGCAATGTGTAATTCCGGTACATAATTTTTATCTCCTTCAAACAACTCATGCGGAAAATCTATAAACGATGCCAGTTCCGCTTTCGTTGTTACCTGCTTAATTTCTATCATGCTCTTTCTTTATTGGCCTGCGGAACTTTTAATTTGAAAGAAACTTTTTTTATTTTTTCAACTGCATAGTCAATTTGCTTGAATGAGTGCGTAGCCATCAGCGAAAAACGAATCATAGAAGAGTCGCTGTTAACTGCCGGCGATACTACCGGGTTCACAAAAATGCCTTCATCCATCAACATCTTTGCCATTAAAAATGTTTTTTCGTTGTCCCTTACAAATATTGGAATGATGGGTGATTCAGTGTCACCAATATCGAACCCTGCTTTTGCAAATGCATCCAACGCATAATGCGTATTGTTCCAGAGTTTTTCTATTCTTTGAGGTTCATCTTTCAATACGTTTAGAGCAGCCAAAGCACTGGCAGTAGCGGCAGGCGATATGCTGGCGCTGAACATCAATGAACGGGCGTGGTGTTTTAAATACTCAATTACGGGTTTATCAGCAGCAATAAATCCTCCAATGGATGCAAGCGATTTACTGAAAGTGCCCATTATTAAATCTACTTTATGGGTAATATTAAAATGTGCGGCAGTACCTTGTCCCTGCGGGCCTAAAACGCCCAATGAATGGGCATCATCAACAAAAACTGCTGCATTGTATTTTTTAGCGAGGGCGGTAATTTCATTTAATTTGGTAATGTCGCCTTCCATACTGAAAATACCATCGGTAGCAATTATTTTAAATGCCTCAATGGGCACACTTGCCAAAAGTTTTTCAAGATGCGCCATATCTGCATGGCCGTATTTATATAATTTGGAGAATGACAAACGTGCGCCGTCAATGATACAGGCATGATTAAGTTCATCAGAAAATAAAAAATCATTTCTGCCGCCGAGGGCAGATATTACGCCCAGGTTTACCTGGTACCCGGTACTAAAAACCAGTGCAGCTTCTTTGCCTACAAATTGGGCCAAAGCTTCTTCAAGTTCAAGATGCAAATCAAGTGTGCCATTTAAAAATCTTGAACCAGCACAACCACTACCATATTTATCAATTGCTCTTTTTGCTGCTTCCTTTACATCCGGATGATTAGTGAGTCCGAGATAACTGTTTGAGCCAAACATTAATACGCGTTTACCATCAATAATAACTTCTGTATCCTGGTCAGATTCCAGCGGCCGGAAAAATGGATAGATATCCGCTGCTTTCAATTTATCAACGGTTTTGAAGGCCATTACCTTGTCAATCAGTGTTTTATTACTCATCGCTTTGTTTTAAATTGTTTCCTTTAGCTTATGCTTATTGAAAATAAATAAAAATTTAATTATGGTAAATTATAATATTTCGAATTGATCAGCATGAATTGCATTTCACTTGCATTTTTGTTGAATTTTTGATAAAACCTGCATACAGGTTTCCAGTTCCTTCTGATCAATTCCCTGTTTTAAAATCTGGTCACGCTCCAGGAAATTTACATGCATTTTTTCAATAACTGCTTTACCACTACTGGTAAGTTCAATTACGTTTTTTCTCCTGTCACCTGCTACGGGTAATCTTTTTACAAACCCCTTTTCTTCCAAAATATCAATAGATCTCAAAATAGCCGATTTGGTTTTATCCATCACTTCAGCAATATCCTGTTGAATCATCTCTTTATTCTTACTACGGGAGATATAGTATAACACCCCCATTTGTTCAAAGGTAATTTCTTTTGTGAGTGTTGAGAAAGTACCATTAATTGTTTTCAACAGTAATTTACCTGTATGTACAATCATAAACCCCAATGTATCCGGCATTTCTTTACAGTCCATATATCAATAGTTGCGTATTAAACTGTTGCAAAGCTAATAGTATTTTCCTGTACTAAAAATTTTTTTCTTTGTAAATTGTTGGTTAAAAAAATGTCATTTTTATTCTATAAACTCTTATCGTAACCAGGTGCATAGCTTTTTCTTAGATTTCTTAATTTAAACTACATATGAGCATTTAATTTATATTCGTTAACTCTTTCCGGATAATATAATGCTGTCCGGCTAACATGGCGTAATATGTATTAACGAACAAATATTTAGTGCATTGGTTGATCCCATATTTCATTTTGGCGGGATGTAGAAATTTAATTTGTGCAATCAATGTTGCCAACATCCCGCCATTTAGAAAAAATGACGGGGCAAAGATATTTGGTATGGAAAAATTAATACTTACCACTCATAAAAGCGCCTGTTAACATTAAACCTTCTTTTTGTTTTATTGGGTGCATTTCAACTTGTCGCAGTGCCAAGTGGTTGGTGTGGACACCAACCACGGCCCAGCCTAGGTCGGTGTCTCCACCGACCGAAAACGGGAGCGACATCCGATAGCTATCGGATTTAAAATGCACCCGTTTTATTGTACAGGCGTTTGATGATCTTTTTTATCGCCATTATTTCTACCCCGCACCCGCTTTTCTAATTGATCGCACATTGATGGAAAGCTGACTGACTGGCCTTTGGAGAGCCTAACCTAAAGTCTTATCAAATGTAAAATTACGATATGGTTGCAAGAAGACAATTCACTCTGAGGAGGCTTAAGTAAAAGTTAACTGAGGGCAATAAACTCAACATCCGGCCAATTATTGAATCCTGCTTTTTTACTCATTAAACTTTCACAGCAAATTTGCATCTATCGCTGTAAGATAAAACTCATGAAAGAAATAACTGCATTTTTAGCTTTTAATCTATTGGTTCTTTGCACGTATGCCCAGGTACAGCGAAAAACCCTCCCGAACGCCGATTCAGTTAAATCCGGCATTCATGATAGCAGGGATAACAAAATCCGCAAAAATGAACTGGATAAAAAAGGAAGCAAGCAAGAACGATTGAAAGAATTGGATTTAACCTTTGCGCAGAAGCGAAAGATGAGGGACTTACAGTTGGCCAATAAATCAAAAAGGGTAGCTATCGAAAACGATCCATTATTATCCGAAAGTCAGAAAAAGGAAAGACTGAAGGAGCTTCAAAAAGAAGGATTAAATAATTTGAAGCAGGTGTTGAGCGATGAACAAATGGAAAAATTAAGAGCGATACGCAGTAAAAGAAAAGTCAATAACCAGGATATGGATCAATAACCGGAACCAGTGAAAGTGTAACAATTTCTGAAACCAAATATTTTCAATTGAAAAGGCAGGTGTTTTTTAAAGCGGTAAACAGCGCCATTCCATTAAAGGGGTGGCTTTTTTATGCGTATTTTTTTATGCTGTTTTTATTCGATTAAATTGCAGCATTATTTGCACTTAATGAAGTATTATATCATCGCCGGTGAGGCAAGTGGTGACCTGCATGGCAGTAACCTGATTAAAGAACTGAAGCAACTGGATGCGGATGCGCAAATACGCTGCTGGGGCGGTGAAAAAATGGAGGCCGCCGGTGCTACCCTGGTAAAACATTACCGGGAACTGGCATTCATGGGGTTTATAGAAGTAATCAAAAATCTCCGGACAATACTTAAAAACCTTTCTTCCTGTAAAAAAGATATAGCCGGATACCAGCCTGATGTACTGGTATTGATTGACTACCCGGGATTCAATTTAAGAATTGCTGAATGGGCAAAACTACAAGGATATAAAGTGATTTACTACATTTCGCCACAGGTGTGGGCCTGGAAGGAGAGCAGGGTAAAGGGCATAAAAAAGAACGTTGACAAAATGCTCGTTATTTTACCTTTCGAAAAATCTTTCTATAAAAAATGGGATTTTGAAGTGGAATATGTGGGGCATCCGTTGGTACAGGTAATAGATGAATTCCGAAACCAATACGATAGATTGGGAATGGGAGATGCAGGCACAAAAGCCAATACTCCATTGTTTACTCGAAATAATCACCCAATAGTTGCCCTGTTGCCTGGCAGCAGGAAACAGGAGATCTTAAAAAAGTTACCTGTGATGCTACAGGTTGCTTCAAATTTTGAAGCCTTTCATTTTGTAGTTGCAAAGGCACCGGGTATTGAAGACGATTTTTATGATGAATTGTTAGCCCCTTACCAGAATGTTTCTGCCGTATTGAATAAAACCTATCAATTGCTGAGTGAATCAAAAGCTGCATTGGTAACCAGCGGCACTGCGACTTTGGAAACCGCTTTATTTGGAGTTCCGGAAGTGGTATGTTATAAAGGGAATGCGGTTTCATTTCAGATAGCCAAAATGCTGATTAAGATAAAATACATCTGCCTGGTTAACCTCATAATGGACAAGGAGGTAGTGAAAGAACTGATACAGGATGATTTGACGGTTGACAACCTGACAAATGAGTTACAGAAATTATTGATTGATCCGGTAAAACAGCGGGCGATACAGGATGACTATTCAGCACTAAGGAATTTGCTCAGCCTGGGCGGCAATGCTTCAGCCAATGCAGCTAAAAGTATAGTTGACTATTTGAAAAATTAAGTGATAAACGAGTGATGAATAATCAACAATGAATAAGTTCATTCATTGAAGATGCAGTAAATTTTTGGAGAGCTTTTAGATAACATTCATTACTTATCTGATCATCTCCTTAAAAGTTTAACTGCTAATATAATCATACCTGCCAAAAATAGCAGGATAGAGATCCGGTTGATGCCATGCATATATTTTACAAACTGCGTATTTGGCGTATTGGGATCTTTTTTTTTCAAATACAAATATTGTGCAACCTGGCTCCAAACTCCCATTGTAAATTATTTAGTGTTATAAAATTACAACGGAAACCCGGTTTTGTTGAATATGTTAAAAGATTGTGTCGGTTAGAACTTAATTTTTAATTCTCTCGTAATTTTTTGCATCTTTAGTCACAATTTTATTTTATAGATTATGCGCAAGTCATTTATTATTTCAATCATTTTATCAATTACCATGTTTGCCGGGTTTTCACAGGGCCATCATTTTACCGTAACAAAACCAGATGCTGAATGGAAGAAGTTACTGAGTCCTGAGGCCTACCAGGTAACGAGGAAGGAGGGGACTGAGCGGGCCTTTTCCGGCAAGTACTGGAATAACCATGAAAAAGGGGTATACAGTTGTGTAGGTTGCAGCCAGCAGCTTTTTAGTTCTGCTACTAAATTTGAAAGTGGCACTGGTTGGCCCAGCTTCTGGCAGCCGGTCAATAAAACCAGTATTGTAGGCGAAGAAGACAGTAGTAGCAATATGGATCGTACAAAAGTAACCTGTAGCCGTTGCGGGGCTCATTTAGGTCATGTATTTGAAGACGGCCCAAAGCCAACCGGGTTGCGGTATTGTATTAATTCAGTTTCACTTGTGTTTTCGAAAAACTAATCGGTATGCACCTACCCTACATAGAACTCTTTACCTCTATAAACCAGGCGTTGTACCATATAAATATCATAGAAGCTTTTCCATTTCTAATTTGCCACTGGAATATAGCAGCACAGTTCCTGGTATGATATTTTAATTTCTTGTTATCTTTTCTTTAAGCTATGGCTTAGTGGGATATTTTATTATACCGGTTTTAAAATCAGTTAACAATAACGGGCAGCGCCTTTGGGATAAGGAAAAAGGAATAGCTGAGATTCTTAAATGTTTTCGCCGGAAAGAACCAGATGCTTTAATTTTATAGTAAAGTCGTAATAATAATGTCCACACCGGAAAACGAATTAATAAAGGAGAAAGAAAAATTTGAGGCCCTTTTTCAATATGCATCACTGGGTATTTTGGTAATAAATCAATTGGGGGAGATTGTGCTGGCAAACAATTTTTTATTATCCCAGTTTAATTATGAGCATGCAAAAGAGTTAACGGGAAATAAAATAGAGTTGTTGATTCCCTCCCGTTTTCACCATCAACATGTAAGAGAGCGGCAAGGTTATACTGCCAATCCACAAAAAAGGCCGATGGGGCTTGGAATGGATTTATTTGGTGTAAAAAAAACCGGTGAAGAGTTTCCTGTAGAAGTTAGCTTAAGCAATTATAAAACCGAGCAGGGGAATTTCGCGATTGCCTTTGTAAGTGATATAACCCGGCGAAAGGAAATTGAAAAATCGGTACTGGAACAACAAAATGAACTTGCTTCCATTAATTTAAAAATAGAAGAGCTGAATGATCACCTGGAACAGAAAGTTGAACTAAGGACGGTTCAGTTAAGGGATACATTAAACCAGTTGCAGACCTCCAAAAATGAGTTAACAAAAGCATTGGGAAAAGAAAAGGAACTGGGCGATTTAAAAAGCAGGTTTGTTTCCATGGCGTCTCATGAATTCCGAACGCCATTAAGCACTATCCTTTCATCTGCTTCGCTGATGGCGAAATATGTGAAAGAGGATGAGCAGGAAAAGCGGGATAAACATATTAACCGGATTAAATCAGCCGTGAATAATTTAACTGATATTCTCAATGAGTTTTTATCAATTGGTAAGATTGAGGAAGGGAAAATTACCACCCATTTTACCAGGTTTGATATAAAGGAATTGATCACTGTTTTGTTACAGGAAATAAATGGGATTGCCAGGATCGGTCAGCACATTGATTTTGTGCATGAAGGAAATAAGGAAGTGGAACTGGATGCTTCGATGCTGCGAAATATCATGATCAACCTGCTATCCAATGCCATCAAATTCTCGAGGGAAGGAGGCAAGATTACGGTACAATCCAGGATAAACAATTTGGCTGTACATATTTCAGTTAGCGATAATGGAATAGGTATTTCCAAAGAAGATCATAAACATTTATTTGAACGGTTTTTCAGGGGTAAAAATGTAACCAATATACAGGGGACTGGTCTTGGTTTGCACATTGTAGGTAAATACGTAGAATTAATGGATGGACAAATAGAGTGTATCAGTAGTCCTGAAATTGGTACAACTTTTAATATAGTATTTAAAAATGTATAAACGATCAGATGTTATTGAGGGTTTAGGCTTTAAAACAGAAACCGGAACTAAATGAGTTGAAATATTTTTATATTTTACTTTTTAATTGAATTCGTTTATTAATATGCAGCAGAAAAAGGCTGCCTGCAAAAATAAAAGGCATTCCAAATAAAAGTCCCATTGAGGCATCTCCTTTTACCATAAAAAAAATGAGCAGGATAAAACCGCCCACGGTTAATAGTATAGCGCCTGCCAATTCCTTGTACCAGCTTACGAGATATCCTGCTAATGGTAATACGAGGAAAGGTATAAATGGAACAAACTCGTTTTCGTCATTTTTTATTATTGACGGAATACCGTTACCGGTGATAAAAAAAAGAATAAAAATGCAAGCTACCAGCCCTACAGTTTGAGCAGCTATTTTGTATGGCCTTATGTGGTGTTCTTTTTTTTTATGATGACTCATTGTATTGTTTTTGATATAATAAGTACGCTTAAATGCAGCTTCGACTGTAAGTTATTATTTATTCTATTTACAAAACGCGGAGTGACCGCCATCTTCATTTCCGGTGCTTTCTACAAAATGTTTTAAAAGGCCGCAACATTTTTAATGCTGCTGTCGGCATTCAGGAATATTTATACCCCTTTGCACTTCGTGTCCTCAATGCAAGAATACCTCCAGCTACAAACCCAACGGTTTCATTTTGCAAACCATTTTTCTATTCTCTCAACTGCATTAATAATTATTCCTGCGGGGGTATTGCAATAACAACCAATCGCTACAATTTTGGAACGGAATTATATAAAAAGTTACCAAGTTCATTTTTTATAAAACTGCTGGTATAAATTTCAATAAACTACATTTTAAATCTGCATATCTTTTCTCCACATCCTTTATACATTCCCGTAAAATATCCTGTTTACATAATAGCTGGAGTTCATGTATTGGACTGTGTAGCGTGTCGTTTTCTAACCGCCACTGTTGTACTTCCAGTTCCGTATTTAATTCTTTCATTCGTAATTTTTGCTTATTTAATTGGTCAAGTAAAGCCTGGTCGACATTATGAACTTCCTTACCAGGTAAGTCAGCTATGGGTAAAACCTCCTGTAACATTTCTTCCAGCAGAGGTATCTCACTGCGTTGAAATGATATTTTCTTTTGCCACTCCTTGTTTTCATTCACGTACAATTGTACCCTCGGCATCACCGTTTCACAATAATTTTTCATGCTGCTGTTTTTACAAAACAAAGATGTAAATATTATTTATACCAGGTTATGGATATTGTCAGTTTTAGATATGATTTTTATCATGTATCTGTATGTTGGGCCAGTTTGGGGGCCAACTGGCCCAAATGAACCCTTAATTGGAAACAAAGCCATCCCATCCAAACCGCTTGTCCAGTCTACATCTACATCATTCTTTAACATTCAGGTGGGGCTCAGTTAATACCTCTTCTTCAACCTGAACAGTTTAACGATGCTATGCTATTTAAGATACCTGCCCAGCTCAAAATCTCCCTGGTTTCCTTACTGTTGGTTTTCATTTTTACCGCTTCCAATCCACCAACAATATATTAAATTGACTTACGGAGTGTTGATTACTGTAAAGGAGAAAATAATAAATTCGCCCCACTTAGTAGAATTACAGGCCATTACCGACAAGATCATCCGGGTAACAGCTTCACCGGTGGACAGTTTTATAATGGAAAAAGTTTGATGATTGAAGATAACAAACCGCTGCCTGTAAAATTTGAATTAAAAGAATCAGGTGATATCGTAAAATTATACACTCCATATATACAGGCCAAAGTATTGCTAACTACAGGTGAAGCGAGATTTGAAGATAAACATGGCAACCCGATTTTACTGGAAAATTGCGGGGAAATGCTTCAATTATTGCTACAGACAATGGCAGCCAGACCAGCATGGAAAATTTCTAATCAAGTAACGGTCTGACGGTACCCCGTCTCACCGGGTATCAAATGCCAGCATTAATAAAATCCGGTCAGTTTTATATACTATCCTATCCGCTTATAACCAGTTTTTGACAAATGGACAATGCAATAAATTAAAGAAATTAAATTACACGGTTAAACGATTGGAATCATTTATGCATAAAAAGCAATTTTTACCTGCGGTACTGATTTCTTTTTAATGGTGAATGTGTATGTTGCCCCGGCTCAGGCAATCAGTCCTTCATCCAATTAAACCAGGCAGGCTTTTATCCCAATGCACCAAAGAATCGCAGTATTTACAACGATCAAGTGGAATGCTTCATTAATGTACCTGGCCAGTGCGTTGGAGTCGTTGCAGAATGAAATGGAATTACCCCCATCCCCTGAAAGGGAATAACCGGGGTAAGTGAACGTTTAGAGCAATTCGCCACCAACTTAAACTGTAATATAAAATTTTACATCTTTCAAAATGAAAAATATTAAAACGATCATGTTAAAATCATTTGTATTCATCCTCACAGTTGTACTCTTTTCCTGCAAAAAAACTGATCCAGCGCCAACACCGGTAATTCCGCCTGTTATTATACCCCCGGTTGTTATCACACCGGCAATTGATCCACCACTCGCAAATACAATTGGCTTTTTTTTGAACGACTGGCAACCACAAACTTTTGTAAAACCAGCATTTACTGAAACTGCCGCTCCTGCATCTGCATCTATCACGGTTACAGCAGATGCCTCCGATATCATTACAAAAATACCCTTGTCGGAATTTGGTACCAATGGCGTTTGGCGGATGGGGCCAACTATTACAGAGCCCGCTGCAGTCACACACATTACCAATCTTCATCCACATATCATTCGTTTTCCGGGTGGCAGTTCAAGTGATGCTTATTTCTGGAATGCTCCCGAAGGTGTTAATCCTGCTGATGCTCCTGCATTACTAAAAAATGCAGCAGGCGTGGATAGTGATCCCTATTACCGGCAGGGTAAATCCACCTTAAACTGGCAATGCTCGATAGATAATTATTACGCCCTGTTGCAGCAAACCAACAACCAGGGTATCATCACCGTCAACTTTGGATATTCGAGGTATGGCATGAGCGCCGATCCTGTTGCCGCCGCAGCACACCTGGCCGCAGATTGGGTGAGGTATGATAATGGCCGTACAAAATACTGGGAAGTAGGCAATGAAAATTATGGCGATTGGGAATGGGGGTATCGGATTAATACGGCGCTCAATAAAGATGGCCAGCCTGAGTTTTTAACCGGTGCCTTGTATGCAAAGCATTTCAACGTATTTGTTGATTCTAATGAAAAAGGCGGCAACTGAAATTGGCAAATCAATTTACATTGGCGCTGTTGCGTCAGAAGCGCCGCCAGAAGCATGGCAAACCAATACCACCAAAACCTGGAACATTGGTATGATGCCCGCCACCAATTCAAAAGCCGATTTTTATGTGGCGCATAATTATTTTACACCTTACGATCAAAACTCAAATGCAGCAGTTATACTTTCTTCCGCATTAACGGTTCCTGGTACAATGATGACCTACATCACGCAAACATTACAAGCCAATGGAGCCACCGTTAAGCCGGTTGTAATGGACGAATGGAATATGTGGGCCAAAGATTCCAAACAACAGGTGTCCAATACCAGTGGCTTATTTGCGGTGCTGGTAATGGGCGAGGCATTGAAAAATAAATACGGTATGAGTGCACGCTGGGATTTGATGAATGGATGGAGTAATGGCAACGATCATGGAATGTTTAGCTCAGGTGATGAACCGGGCATTGCAAAGTGGAGTCCACGGCCTTCCTTTTACTATATGTATTTTTTTCAAAAATGTTTGGGTGACCGGTTAGTGTCTTCTACTGTAACGGGCAGTTCGGACATTAAAGCATATTCTTCAACCTACACTTCAGGCGAAGCAAATATCACATTGGTTAATGCCGGGGCAACAACCCAAACAGTGGAAGTAAAGATTAAGAACTTTAATATGGGTAGCCGGTTTTACTGGTACAGTCTGGAAGGCAGTGATGATAACGGAGAATTTTCCAGGAAGGTGTTGGTAAATGGAGCCGGACCATCGGCAGAGGCAGGCGGGCCTTCCACTTATGCTACACTCAATGCAAAATCTGCACCTATCACCAACGGCGTTTATGTAACCGTACCTGCAAGAGGTGCACTGATGTTAATCGTTGAAAAAAAATAATTTAAAACACCAACTTTTTATAAAAAATAAATTTGCTACACATATTGTTAACGGCGGGGGAGGGGCGGTATTAACAAGGTAATAAGCAGGATAGTATTGGAGAAAGATTTAAGCCTAAACAGAAAACATTATTAGCGATGTACCTGGAATTGATTAACCTGATTTAGGTGTCCTGGAAAAGTAATTAAAACGAGTTATTTCTGTCAGGGGCAGATATGGATAATGATGTCTTTTGGATGACAGTAGTAAGTGATCCACTTAAATTTATTATAGATGTTAAAAGAAAAATGTGAGCACGTAGTTCTGTTTGCATCAATGAGTGTTTTAATAGGGATCTATACAGTTCAACGATTCAACGGCTTATTGCTTCAGCCGGTGTTATTTACCTATCGCTGGCTTTGTATAAATATTAACCGGCTAAATACGCTGTTTTTTATACCATCATTCGCTTTCCGGCTTAGAATTCCTTTCATGTTTATGCAGATGTAAGCAAAGTCTGGCTTACAATAATTCAAAGCCTGTTCAGGCTATCTTGCCGGTATAGTTTTACACGTTTTCAATCTCATTCAACTTAAAATACTTCTGTCAACCGGGTTTAGTTTTTCTCAAGGTAATATTTTCAAATAATTTTTAAATTATGACGTTTTAGTGTATAATTCATCTTCGGAATCGATTCTTTTATACCCTTGACTGGTTA
This sequence comes from Chitinophagales bacterium, assembly GCA_038213285.1. Lineage (GTDB taxonomy): Bacteria > Bacteroidota > Bacteroidia > Chitinophagales > Chitinophagaceae > Ferruginibacter. The sequence goes on along the minus strand of JBBQTL010000092.1, from coordinate 7,152 downwards.
GTTTTAAGGAAATTGATTTCAACGTTTTGAATTATTACTTGTTTTTTTTATTGAATCTTGACCCTTGATAAATCCAAACCACATGAAAAAAATTATCCTTCGTTTAACCTGTGTTGTCGCTTGCTTATTTATAATGTTGGTTTCATGCAGAAAGGGCGTTAATGATCCCGGGGTGCCGCCCGTCACCGATCCGGTGCTTACCGGAAATGCTGATGTTGATGCTTTACTTGCCATGCAGACCTCATCTTCTTTTAATTATGAAACGTACAAAGACATTATACTGGATATTAGTATCCTTGCGCCAGACAATACCCCAATAAAAAATATTCCCATCAGCATTTTTACAAAAGCAGAAGAAATTGGTGGGATATTGTTATTTAAGAGTATGACAGATAACCAGGGTAAAGTTTCTGGAAAAATTAAATTTCCAACTTATCTCAACGAGGTGGTAGTGGATGCCAAATACCTGGGTGTAATTAGAAATGCAGCGGTTCAGATTGTGGGCAGTTCAATTTTATGTACCCTGGGAGGCAGTAATGGGTATGCAGGCAACGTAGTGCTCAACAGTCCTTTAAGCGGAAGGCCGGCAAAAAAATCAGGTGGCATTTCACAAAGGCCCCTTTCAGCTTACCATTACCTGGGTTCTTATGATAACCAGGGAAAGCCAAATTACCTGGATCCGGTAAAAGCATTGATCAGTGCTGATTTTTTGGCAAACATTAATGCATCTTTACCTGAACGTCAGCCGGTAATGTCATATCACCCTGATTACCTTTCCAATAACATCGAAACCAATTTAAATATCAGTGCGTTAAGTGATGTATGGTTTACGTTCGTTACCGAAGGGGCAGGTTATAGAAGCAGCATTGCTTACTTTACCTATCCTACCAATACGCCCCCTCAAAAAACATCTGAAATTGATACACTTCATATCATTTTACCCAATGCAAGCCTTGCTGGTAGTGGGGGAGATATTCAACCGGGCAGCACCATTAAACTGGGTAGGTTTAGTGCAGGTACTTCTATTGGTTTTGCTTTAATTGCGGATGGTTGGAATGGTAGTACTGTTGGAGATGGCAACGGGATAGTTTATTCTCTTGACCAGTTAAACCCTGCATCCGATACAAAGCTGAAAAGGCAATCAATTTTATTGTATGATAATGCCCAGTCTCTTTTTTTAGCCGGATTCGAGGATATAAGAAGAGATAATTCTGCCTGTGATAATGATTTTAATGATTGTATTTTTTATTTAAAAGGAAATCCTGTTACCGCAATTTCTACATCAAATGTAAATCCTATTGATAAACCGGTTGATAAAGATGGTGACGGCGTAAATGACACTTATGATGCTTTTCCCGATGACCCAACCCGTGCGTATATCAATTACTACCCGGCTCAAAATACAATGGGTACCATAGCTTTTGAAGATAACTGGCCGTACCTGGGAGATTATGATTTAAATGATTTAGTAGTTGGATACCAATATACTATTATATCAGATGCACTCAACAGGACCATTCAAATGAAAGCAAAATATGTTTTAAAGGCATCAGGGGCGGCTTTTAGAAATGGTTTTGGGGTGGAATTTCCTTTTGGGGCTTCGCTGGTAAAATCTGCTACGGGAAGCACCGTAACCGATAACCTGGTAGTTACACTCGGTGTCAACGGATGCGAAACAGGTCAAACCAAAGCAGTGATTATTCCGTTTGATGACGCATATACAGCAATGAATAACACTAAAATTGGGTTCAATACTTTTACCGGTAATCCTTTTTTAAGCAGAGATACCATTGTGATAGATCTTTCTTTTACGAGGCCATTGCTTGCTGATGAGATGGGTACCGCTCCTTATAATCCATTTATCATCATTGATCGTACAAGGGGTAGAGAAGCACATCTTGCCGGCTACTCACCTACTCAAAAAGCAGACGCAAGGTACTTTAATACAGGTGTAGATAAAACCAGAATTTCACAAAATATGTATTACAAAACAAGCAGCAATCTTCCGTGGGGATTGGCTTTTACCGAAGACTTCAGCTATCCGGCTGAAGGTAAAGCAATCAACGCAGCTTATACGCAGTTTGTACCTTGGGCAATTTCCAATGGAGCGAATAATGGAAGATGGTATAAGGATACTGCCAATATGGTCAATAGCTTCATTTATAAAAGATAATAAAAAGCCCGGGCTTGTCCGGGCTTTTTGTTTTTAGATGCTTTAAATATACCTGTAAAAAGCAATGGCGTCATTTGCTTTTGCAACAAATTATTGCGCTTCCCATAGCCACCTTTGGGGCTTTTCGGGCCGTAGTTTAAATTTTGTGATACTGTTTTTCTGGATGTAAGCTACTGCTTCATCAACAGAATCGGTAAACAAAAATAATTGAGTATCCTCCGGTGATATGGTGCCGGCAGCTTTCATACTGTCAACATGTTCTACCAGTTGTTGATGAAATGCTGTATCAAAAATTACAATAGGAAATTCCTGGATCATTTTTGTTTGTATCAGGGTCAGCGCTTCAAAATATTCATCCAGTGTACCAAAGCCTCCCGGCATTACCACAAAAGCGTAAGAATATTTTATCAGCAAAGTTTTTCTAACAAAAAAGTATTTAATATTTACCCACTTATCCAGGTAGGGGTTGTGGTGTTGTTCATGAGGCAATACAATGTTGCAGCCAACACTTCTGCCACCAACTTCCTTAGCGCCCTTATTGGCTGCTTCCATTATTCCAGGGCCTCCTCCGGTCATGATAGTAAAACCCATTTGAGCAATCCTGCCAGCCAGTTCTTCTGTTTTTTCATAAAAAGGGTGGCCATCTTTAAATCTTGCAGAACCAAATATGGTAACACAGGGCCCTACAAAATGCAATGCCCTGAATCCTTTAATAAATTCCAATAATACATTAACACTAAAAACAAAATCTTTCCAACGGCTTTGTGGCCCTTCTAAAAATTTGATCTCTGATTTTGTCATACTGCATATTTCAGCCAAACTTAGGTATTTTTTGTTTACATATCCCCGCATTATTTTTTATTGAGGGCAATAAGTTTTTTACGAAATAGTTATAGTGAAGGAGGTATACAATTGGCTGGTATATAGTACTTTATTTCAAATGTGTTTTTCAAAACACCCTGGTTTGTCAAAGGCGATCTTAGCCCGAAGAAATGGCAAGGATAATAATAACGACTATTACGGAATAATTGTAAAATACAACGTTTAATTCTTATAAAATTCTATGAAAAAAGTATTGGTAGCATGTTTGGAAAATTGGGACACACTTCAGGAACTTCCATTTGTTTTACAGAAGGGCGGATGTAGTGTAGAGGTATATTGTTCAAAAAAGTCGTGGCTGATTTCTAACAGCTATTACGATCATTGGATAGAATGTAGTGATGATGCAGACACGTACATAAAAGAATTAATCGCACTGGTTAAAAACAACCCAGACAAATACGACTGGATTATACCCGCCGATGAAAAGTTAATACAGGTTTTGAATAATGCAATTACATCTGAGCAATTGTTTTATAAAATAATGCCCCTCTCAAAAATCGGAAACCGGGAGATGTTAGCCTCTAAGGCAGGTCTTTCAAGGGTATGTGAAAAGTATGGAATTTTAAGCCCGAGATACCTGGTATACAGTCATAAGAATGGTCTTGATACAGACAGTTTTAACCTGAATTACCCGGTGCTGTTAAAGCAGGATTTAAGTTGGGGTGGTGGCGGTATTTTGTTGTGTGAAAACCAGGAACAGTTTGACACCAATCTCAAAAAGACCAGCCCGGATTATGATACCATCATACAAGAATATATTACAGGGAAGGATATTGGTGTGGAGGCCTTGTTTCGCAATGGCGAACTCATCGAGTACAATGCAGGGGAGGTTTCCCAGTACTTTGACAGTAAGTTTAACTTCACTACAAAAAGAAACTATTGCAACAGCAAGCGGATGAGTGATGAATTGAGTAATATAGGAAGTCACCTGGGCGTCAACGGTTTTGCAAGCATCCAGTTTATTTACAAGCCCGAAGAAGATAATTATTATTTGCTTGAAGTGGATACCAGGCCAAATTTCTTTATGCCTTATGGTCGTTTTACAGGCCATGATTTTTCTGAAGCTGTTAAAAAGTATTTGAACCCGGATTATAAGGCGCCTGTTGGTAAACAGGGTACCAATACAACGGAAGGAAAGGTAACAGAAGTGGCCCTTTTTTACAGGGACATCATCCGATGTGTAAAGCAAAAAGATATAAAGGGATTTTCCAAATGGATATTTAATTACGGGCATTACTGGAACTATATACCCACCTACGATAAGGTTTTATTTAAAAGGATCTTAAACGAACTGTTCATTCACAAAACACTGGTAAAGATAAAGGGGCTGTTTAAACTCAAAACCGAAGCAGATACTATACTCTCAGAGGAAGGAGCAATCGACAACCTGGTTGTTGAACGCAATATGAAACCTGGCAGGAAGTCATTGCGGCATAGTCGTAGAGAAGGGCAGTCGGTTTAATTGCTGGCTTTCACAACAAATATTGTTTGTCCTTTTCTAATGGATAATGTTGAGCGGCTATCCAATGGTTGATGGCTTGTATATTAATATTATCCATGGGCGTAAAGTCAGCCGTCAATAATATTGAACTCAAAATTAATCTACCGGAAGTATATTACTCACCGGTGTTTTTTTGCAATGAAGAATTAAGCGATGGCAGGTCAAATGCCGCTGTGGCAACGGAATCAAGATAATCAAGAATAGCACTGTCTATCGCTGGATTGAACTTCCTTGCAAATAATTTTCCGCTGGCTGTCAGCTTTTCCGCATCTTTGATGGTAAACGTTGCCGGGCTGGGCTTTCCTTCCGACCAATCGATATAACGTAAATTGTCGTTCACCATATCTTCCCTATATTTTGAATTATACAAAATGGTTTGAAACACAATTTCATCGCTGCCCCACACCAGTTTGAAGAAGCGCTTTACATGACTGTTGGTTTTTAAAAAGGTTACAATATAGGCTGCGTGTTGGGCCGTAATGGTAAACCATTGCGACCTGCCAACCGGTACCAGGCCATTTGGCATATTTCTTTTTGGTAGAATGCTGTTAATTATTTTTTCGATGGTATATGTCCTGGCGATATTGTATGCAGATAAATGATATTGGGTAAGCCTGGGGATCGCTTCCTGCCATTCTGTATTTACAAGCAGGGCATGCATAAATGCCTTGCCGGGATGGTTGCTGAGATAATCATGTATTTTTGCAGCACTTGTTAAAGGATAATCCTGGCCACTTAATAAATGAATGTAATCATAGTTATTGCCGGACTCCAAAATAGCTTCCATTCCATTAACCGTTGCCTGTACAATGCTATAGGCACCCCATTTTACCTTTTCTCTCTTTTCTACAAAAAACACCTGTTTATCTTCAGCCAAAAAAAGAAAATCCCCGATGTTTGTTTTCAGGTCAAGGTGAATATAGCAATCCGCATCGGGATGCTTTAAACGCCCGATCAGCCTTGCCAACTGGTCCGGACCTGCGTGGGTCAATATAAGATGTGCAATCCTCAACTGGTAACTATTTTGTTTTTAAATACTGCATGCTGTATCATCATTTTCAATTCAGCATAACCGGTTTTGAAAATACCGGCCATGGTGAAATTAAGGTATTTTTTCAGCCAGTAATAGCCAAATAATGCCCCTGATAAAAACGTAAACAAAGTGGCAAGCGCCACCCCGTTAATATTACCGAATAAATAAATGCCGGCAAAATCGAACACTACATTAGTCGCCAGCATTACCAGTACCTTAATAAAATTAATTTTTGGTTTATGAATGATATCCAGCGTAACGCCCAAAAAGCGGTCGATAGGGTAAAACATAGCGAAGCACATAAAAATGCGGTATACCGATACTGCATCAGTACCCTGGTATTGTGCGCCACCCAGCAGCCCTACTGCGATATCAGCAAATAAAATGGCGAAAAGCGATACAGGAAATAAAGCCAGTGTTAGCATGCCTGCATATTTCTGCATAATATGAACCACTTCATCTTTTTTGTTCCTGTTAAATGCTTCCGACATAGCAGGCATCCCCGTAGCCAGGAAACTTCTAAGGGGTATTTCTATCACTTCCATCAGCCGCATGGGAATGGTATACATGGCCACTGCGGCGGGTCCGGCAGCACCCAATATGAACATGATAATAAAAGTGTCTGAACTCCTTAGCAGGTTAGTGCTGATGGTGGTACCTACACTAAATTTCCCAAAATGAAACAATTCTGCTACACAGGCCTTCGTTCTTTTTGTAAAAGTTTTTATCCTGGTCCATCCTTTTAAAATACAGTAAAGGCTGGATAAAGTGGCGCTCAAAATATTGATTACCAAAACCGCTTCCAGGCTAATGGTTTTAAAAATGATCATTACCAAAACCATCACGATAAATACACCCTGGTTGATAATACGTAAAACCAGTAACTGGTCAAACCGTTGTTCCGCCTGCAATACCCACGATGCAATGCTCGAAGGAAGTGTACAAAGGAAAGCGATACCAAACCATTTAATCACAATGATAAGTCCGGTATTATTGGTAAACTGTATGCCGGCAAACGCCAGTAAATCAGCAGCTACCAATATCCCGGTAATTGCCAGGCTAAGATACCATACCGAACCCAACACGGTTGCAGCCCGGCTTCTTTCAGCGCCACTGTAAAATTTGATGAGTGCAACCTGCAAAAAGCCGGTGCGAAAAGTATCCAGTAAAACAAAAACCGATTGAAAGAAAAACCAGTAGCCAATATCATTGGCAGGCATAAAGCGCAGTAATATTGCAACGGTAACCATCGCCAGTACCGACATGGCACCATTGCCTGATAAAGAAAGAAAATGTTTATTCCTTAATTTTGAACGCAACTTTTTCAACACGCTGTTTTATATTAATAAGTTAATTCAGGTTGAACGATCTTCAATTTTTTACTTTGAAGCATTGCCTTGTAAATCTCCCCCACACTGTTTTCCCAGGTATGTGAGGATGCAAACTCTTTTCGTTGCTCCTGCAAATTTTCACCGTCTTCGGTCAACGCTTTTTCAATCAGGGTAATATAATCTTCTTTAGATTCGGCAAGGTAGGTGTGCTGTTTAAAGATGTGCATACCCT
>JBBQTL010000091.1:0-20107 GCA_038213285.1 Chitinophagales bacterium | reverse complement strand
CAATAGAAGTTGGCGATCGCTGGAGATACCGCAATCGTGCTACTGTTGCTATCTGACGATCTTCATATAAACGTTCCGCCACAACTAAATCAGCTTCTAATTGCTTCTGGCGTTGGGGTCTGGTAACTTTCATCCAATAATTTTTTGCCAATTTCATCCATCGCCTTCACGCCATCTCCAATTGTTCTGCCTTCTGCCAGGGAAGCAGAAATAGTAGCGGCTTTATACCGGTTGTAATGAAACAAGGTAGAAGGACTGCTGTTTTCCTCCAGCTTTATAACTGAACTTAATGGAATACTTTGACCCTTATTATTCCTCACAAACAATTTAGAAATATCGCCGGGTTTAGTCCGGTCATTCCGGTCAACCTGCGCAATTACAGAATACTGGTATCCATTCATGATAAAATAGGCAAGCCTTCCACCGCTGAAGGCAGATTGCAAAGCAGATACCACATCCTGAGATGATAACCCGAGATCTTTCAACTTTAACCGGTCCAGCGTTAATTCTACTTCCGGCCTGTTAAACTTTAGGTTCACGTCTACGTTGGCAAAGGTTTTATTTTTCCTGGCCTCATCCAAAAATGTTGGAATTACTTCCCTCAATTTACTCAGATCCTGATTTTGCAAAACATATTGTACAGGTAATCCTCCTCTTGAACTTGCACCTACTGCAATGGTTTGTTCCTGTACCGCAAAAATCCTTGCTTCATTAAAACGGGTCAGTTTTTTCTGCAGATCATTTGCAATTTGTGCCTGCGAACGTTGCCGCAGGTCCGGTTCCACCAATCCCAGTCGAGGTTGTGAGCTACTCACTGAACCACCGGCCGGTGTTCTTACAAACACAAAATCCCTTTCCGGCACAGAATCATACAGGTAGTTACTGATTTCATCCGATATTCTTTGCATGCTGCTAAAACTGGTCCCTTCAGGAGCAGTAGTAGTAAACCGAACACTGCTCCTGTCTTCCAATGGCGCAATCTCACTTTGCAAACCGGTAATGATAAAAGCGATCACTACCACACAAGCAGCCACTATCACCCATGCCAGCCATCTTACTTTAAGAAACCCTTTTAACCAACGGAGATAGCCATTCTCCATCCCGGTGAAAAATGGTTCTGTCTTCATGTAGAATTTACCATGCCCGGCATTCTTCCTGCTTAACACCACATTTAAAACGGGTGTGATAGTGAGCGAAACCAGTGCGGATATTAATACAGCGGCGGCAAGCGTTACACCAAATTCCCTGAACAACCTACCTATAAACCCTTCCAAAAACATAACCGGCAAAAAAACAACCGCCAATGTAATGGAAGTGGAAATTACGGCGAAGAATATCTCTTTACTTCCCTCTACCGCAGCCTGCCGGATGGGCATTCCTTTTTCAAACTTGCTGAAAATATTTTCTGTCACCACTATACCATCATCTACCACCAGACCGGTAGCTAACACAATACCTAACAGGGTTAGTATATTAATTGAAAACCCGGAAAAATACATGATAAAAAATGTAGCCACCAATGAAATTGGAATATCTATCAAAGGACGGATAGCAATTAACCAATCTCTGAAAAAGAAGAAAATAACCAGTACCACGAGTGTAAAAGAAATCATTAATGTCTCCTTCACCTCACTAATTGATTTCCGGATATTGGTGGTGTTATCCAATAATACGTTCATTTCAATATCCGACTTGTTGGTTTTTTTGATGACCTCCAGCTTTTTATAAAAATCATCTGCAATCTGAATATTGTTGGCACCCGGTTGGGGTATCAATACTATACCCACAGCATTTACGCCATTGTATTTCCAACTCTGCTCCAATGTTTCAGGCCCTAATTCTACCCTGGCCACATCACTCAGGCGCAATATGCCCGCACTATCAGAACGAATAATCAGGTTGCGGAAATCCTTTTCTGAAGTAAGCCTTCCGAGCGTTTTTATGGTAAGTTCCGTATTATTGCCGTAAATTTTACCTGGCGGTAAATCAATATTTTCACTGGTGAGTGCAGTTCTGATATCAGTAAATGAAATGCCCTGTGAAGTCATTTTATCCGGGTCAATCCAGATACGCATGGCATAGCGCTTTTGCCCGAAAATATTAACCGAACTTACCTGGCCAATTGTTTGAAATTGCTGCTGCAACACATTTTCCGCATAGTCACTTAACTCCAGTAAACCTTTGGTTCTGCTCTGTACTGCCAGTATCAGGATAAATTCGCTGCTGGCATCCGCCTTGGTTACCACGGGTGGTGCATCAATATCCTGGGGTAAGCCCCTGCTTGCCTGCCCTACTTTATCCCTTACATCACTTGCAGCAGCCTCCAGGTTAACATTTAATTCAAACTCTACGGTAATATTGCTGTTGCCCAGTGTACTGGATGAAGTAATGGTTCTGATTCCCGGTATACCATTGATTTGCTTTTCCAGGGGTTCCGTTACCTGGCTTTCCATAATATCCGGGTTGGCTCCCGTATAAGAAGTACTGATATTAATGATGGCCGGATCAATTGCCGGGTAATCTCTCACAGCCAGGAAAGTGTACCCCACCACTCCAAACAGAATGATCATCAGGTTTAATACAGTGGCAAAAACCGGTCGCTTTATCGAGAATTCAGAAATATTCATGCCATCAAAACGGGATATAGAATTTTTGAATCAACAGTTAACATAATCAATTTGCTTTTAAAAGGAATTACTTCAATAAAAAGGCAAATTGAATTCATTGGTTACTGCTATTTATTTAAAAAAAATAAACGACTAAATGAAAATTGTTAAATACATCTTCATGATAACTTAATCAGTTAATCTGTTTCTGTAGAATCGGTTAATGCGGATAAATTTTTGACTTCCCTCACATTCAGCAACCCACCGGGCCTGGCAAACAATACGCCGGTAACCACAACTGAATCACCTACATCAACGCCTTTTATTACTTCTACTGAATTTGCTTCCCGCACGCCTGTTTGTATGTTTACAAACCTGGCTTTCCCGTTTTTAACCAGTATTACCTGGTTATTTTTATCATCCGGAATGATACAGTTTGCGGGCACTTTGATGGAAGACCTTCCTTTTCCTGCATCAATATAAACTTTTACAAAAGCGCCCGGATTTGCTTTTGCTCCTTTTAGTAAAGCCCTCACCTTTAAATTCCTGGTATCGGTATTGGCGCCGGGTTCAGTTGCCAGGATCATTGCCCGACCTCTTTCTTTTGTAACCGCATCTACCTCCACATCTACCAGTTTACCTGTTTTGATGACATTTCCATACATTTCAGGTAATGTAAAATCTATTTTTACATCGCTTACCTGTTGCAAAGTAGCAATAATGGTATTTGGGGTAACATAAGCACCCGGACTAACCTGCCTTAAACCTGCCACCCCGCTAAAAGGTGCCCTTACGATTGTTTTATCAATCAAAGCCTGGGAATAAACTATATCTGCCTTTAATGTATTTACCTGGTTCAGTGCAACATCATAGTCGGCTTGGTTCAGTCCGTTTATATCCAATAACTTTTTAAAACGGTCTACTGTTTTTTGAGCAAGATCCAGTTGAACTTTACTTCTGGCTATCTGGGCCAGCAAATCCGCATCATTCACCCGTGCCACCACCGTACCCTTTGCAATCATTTTTCCTTCTGCCAGGTTTAAATAAATCAGCCTGCCACTCACTTCCGGCCTCAGTTCTACATATTCATTGGCAATTACAGTTCCATTGGCCTCTACCACATTGCTAATGGATTCCTTTTCCGCTATGATGATATCCACCTCTACCGCAGTATTGGATTTGGATGTATTGGCTAAGGTTTTCGTTTTGTTTTTACAACTGGCAAATAAAACAATTAGCAAAAAAGAATAGAAAAAAAGACAGGGCCTTTTAAAAAAATCGTGCATTTTGAACTGCTTAATTAGAAAAGTAATCAAATATAGGAAGTTTTATCACTTACACCATATCATCCAATATATACATATCATGTATATATAACGAGGTACAGGTAAGACGACAAAAATTTTATTAACCGTTGATTTATTTAATAAACTATGCAATTTATTTAATGAATTGTAAAATGTATCTGCTTGTAAATTGTTACAGGGAAATATTAAACAGCCGGATCTGCTCATTATATGACAGCTATAGTTGCAGCATAATTGTATTTTAACGGCATGAGCAAAACGCCCTCCGTGCAGCGATGGCCTCTGAAAGGAAAGGGCCAACTCATGCTGTTAGCAGCGAGCGGGGTTGCTATCCAAGCATATTTGATGTGTAGTGCCTGCTTAAAATTTCTACACGCTGATGAAAGTTTAGCCATGGTGATTTGCTATTTTTACCTTTCTTTGCGTAAAATTTTATAGCATGAATCCTCTTGTCGGAATTATAATGGGCAGCGAAAGCGATCTTGAAATTATGAAGGGTGCCGCTGAAATGCTTCGCCAGTTTGAAGTAGAACCCGAATTAACCATTGTATCCGCACACCGTACACCAGAGCGTTTGCGTGAATATGCCAGCAAAGCAAAAGAGAGAGGATTGAAAGTAATTATTGCAGGTGCAGGCGGTGCGGCGCATTTGCCGGGCATGGTTGCTGCCAATACAATATTACCCGTAATTGGTGTTCCTGTTAAATCTTCCAACTCGATTGATGGGTGGGATTCGATGCTATCCATTCTGCAAATGCCTTACGGAGTACCCGTGGCTACCGTAGCACTAAATGGCGCCAAAAATGCCGGCATATTAGCTGCGCAAATTTTGGCATTACACGACCCTTCCATTGCGGGTAAGCTGGAAGCATATAAAGAATACCAGGATGATATAGTGATGGAAAGTGTAAAAAATGTTAAGCGTCTTGGATTTACCAATGAGTTTGATAAGTAGCGAGTCAAGGTTGATGGTTGATGGTTGATGGTTTGATTGAGGTGCAGGTTTCTTTCCAAACATATTCTTTGAATGGCAGGCCAGTCTTTATAGAACTCATCAGAAATAGCCTTTCTATATCCCATAAAGCGTAACACGAAAAAGTTAATAGTTCTACTGGTAAACATGCCTGCCTTTAATTCAGGAGAAATTCGCATTCCGTTTCCTATTATCGTATTGAGTTAGTTTAACAGAGTAAAAAAAAACAGATCCCAAAACGTGCTACCTGATTTTTTCAATATGTCATTTATTAAATGTACTAGAACTCATTTTTAAGGATTGGGATCAAAATCATACAATGTAGCAGTGAAAACTCCCCGCTCCCGCTTTTTAAATATCGCTTTCCAGTTGCCGTTATATCTTATGAGTGAAGGTACCAGGTACTTTCCGGCATGCGTCATCTGTACTTCCATCTGCACCTTAAAATCGTACACACCGGCATCATAACTTAAGGAGTAATTTCTTGCTACCACTTCAAAAGTTTTATCATTGAACCAGGTGGTCATTTCATCTACCACGGCTTTACCTTCCATACCGGGCTTTACTGTTTGCTTAAAAATATAACAACTGGTTTTATTGTAATCATCCATGTCAATGCTCATATCATATACATCGGCCATGTCATCATCATAAATAGCGGTTTTGCCCGACATAAACGGCAGCCCCTTTATTTTTTTGCCCGGGTTGAAAAACAACATTTTCAATTGCTCCTTGTGTTTCTCCATCCCGCTTTTTCCATCAATGCTAAATTGGGTGCCGGCAACAATATTGTTTTCGCCGCATACACTGCCGGTTGTAAAAAAAAGGGACGCATACATTTGTGCGGTGTAGTAATTATATTGATGATTATCTGTGTAATAATCACCATTGATTTGCTCCTCCAGTGTTTCCATACTGCGGCAATTATTTTTTCGTATTTGCTTTATTTTACTGTAGCAGGTAGCCCCGGAACTGCCATCCTTCTTCAGCATCCTGATATCATTGATGGCGGTATACCCCAGTATATGCAGGTTAAGAAATGCTTTGTAAAAAGTAGAATCGCTTTTGATACGGTTAATAAATCCGGGCACATTGAGTTTATTGTTCAACACTACTTCGGTAAGGGTAATTACTTTTTTACCCACCAAAATAGATGACTCTTTATTGTTTTGGGAGAAAATGCTTGTGTCGCTGCTTTTCTGTGACTTGCCGGATGAGTCATTGGTATTTTGTGCAGATAAATGCACAGAAAAAAAGATAGCAATTAAAAAAGGTACGATCGCTTTAATCATGCCTGCAAATTATTGCAATTATATTAAAAGGCTTTGGAGGTGCATAAAAAATTCCTTCTGCTCCGGCGGCGCAGCAAAAGCAGTATACACTTTTTTTAAAAGGAATGTTTATAGGTTATAAAACACTCGCCTGTTTCGCAGCCGAATTGATCTCACCTCCAATCTCCCGATAAAAGATCGGGACAGGTTCTGTTTGCGCAAAGCTTGTTGTAATTAAAAGTACCGTAATGGCAATCATCATCAATTGGAGGTGGCCAAATGCAGGCTTCGAATATTGCTCAAAAAAGAACAAATGCTGCAGCGTGCGATCCCGAAAAAAATTCGGGAGAGCCTGCCACTGAAGTTTAATGGAAGTGCTTCTGCCGGGTACATAAAAAAACGATTCCATGGTAACCATTTTCGGAGTAAGGTTTAGCGCTCATTGATTTTTTTTATGTTTATTTAAAGTGCAGTAATAACATCCCATACTTTCTTTAGCACTGGTATGCCATTGGTTAAATTATTTTTCCTGTTAACCATCACCCGTTCGCCAGGAAATGTTATTTTGTTTTTTGCACCTGCCGGTACCGATTGATGGTAATCGTCAATTATCCCTTCGATTGTTTTTGTAATGATGGAATGGTTGCCCAGCTTGTTTATATCAATCGCAATAAATACCTGGGATAGACTAACCTCAACTGCTTTCTTCGAAATTTCATGCACTGCGAGGCCGCCTGATAAAACGGTCGCCAGTATATCCAGCAACAAGGATAAACCTGCACCCTTCCAATAGCCAATGGGCAGAGGGCGTTTCGATTCAAGTATGGCTGCAGGCTCATCAGTTAATTCGCCATTCATATCGTACCCACCATTCACCGAAAGGTGTTCATTTTTTAACACCGCCAGTTCCATAGCGCCATACGAATATTGCGACATCGCCATATCCAATACAATGGCTTCGTCTTTAAAGGGCAAGGCAATTACCAGCGGATTGTTGCCCAGCTTTGGATCAATGGCGCCCCATGTTGGCATAATAGCCGTAGTATTTGTAAAGCCGATAAAAACGAATCCCGCTTTCGCCGCCTGCCATCCGTACGTGCCGCCACGCATCCAATGATTGGTATTTGCAAGGGCTACACAACCAATACCATATTGCCGGGCAAGGCTCATCACTGTTTCAGTTGCATGCATCGCATTCAATATACCGGGGCCAAGGTTGCCATCCCATTGCTCCATACCACCCATTTTATTTTTAAGCGTGGGAGTTGCGTCGGGCAATACAAACCCATCTTTTACATATTGCACAAACCTGGGAAAACGGTTTACACCATGCGTGTAAATACCATCCACGCTATTGGCGGTGAAGACTTCAGCGCATGTATTTGCTTTCTCATTTTTAAATCCCAGGTTTTCCAAAATGGATGCAAAGCGCTGCTTCATTTGCTGCGGGGAAATCAATATATTCTCAACCATAACGTACTAATATTTTGTTATTCAAAATGACCCGGATATTTTTCACGCAAAGACGCAAAGTAGCAAAGGTGCAAAGGAATGGAAATAGCCCGATGTTTTTCACGCAAAGACGCAAAGAAGCAAAGGCGCTAAGGAATGGAAATAGCCTGGATGTTTTTCACGCAAAGACGCAAAGTAGCAAAGGTGCAAAGGAATGAAAATGACCCGACTGTTTTTCACGCAAAGAAGAAAAGGAGCAGAGGCGCTAAGGAATGGAAATAGCCTGGATGTTTTTCACGCAAAGGCGCAAAGTAGCAAAGGTGCAAAGGAATTAAAATGACCCGGTTGTTTTTCACGCAAAGAAGAAAAGGAGCAAAGGCGCCAAGGAATGAATTTGAGATCTTTCATTCTGCCCTCTTAAATCAATCGTTATCCCTTTAGTAAATGGCTTTAATTCTACATAATTGCAGCGATACTTTATAGAGGCAGCACCTTTTAAAAAAGGTGCTGCCCGCAAATACACTTTCTCCATCATTTCTTTTCAATGCCTTACTTCCGTCCATTTTTAAAGCTCACAATCCTTTTAACAATTGTCTATATCTGGTATTTAATAACTGTTACCCAATATATAGAATCCAGCATCCAGTATCTGCTATCCAGTTTCCGCTATCCAGTATCTGCACCTTACATCAACTTAACCGCCTGCCTTGCCAGTAACTTCCATTCTTTTTTTTCTTTTACCCACACCGTCATCACACCAATATTCACTGTGCCCGGATCTTTGCCCTTATCGTTGGTGGTGCCACTCAATCTATGCCTGACAATCGCCGTTTTGCCAGCAACCGTAATGGTTTGACCGGTTAAATCAATGGTAACAAAATCGGTATTGCCATTTACAATGTTCTCTACAAAAGCAGCCTTACTCTCTACCTTTCCGGTAGAGTGGCCATAGCTGAGGGAATCATGTGCAAGCTTTGTAAGTGTAGGCTGGTCTGCCCCTACCATTGCCTTCCGTAATGTTTCCACAGAAGTTGCTACTGCCTGTTCGTCTTTTGTTTGTGCACTTATTGCTGTGCTGAAAATAAGGGCGACGAATAAAATTGAGAAGAATCGTTGCATGATATAAACGTTTTAATGATTAAAAATTATTTCACAAAGATAGCCAGTGTACAAGTTACCGGCCCAATTAAGCCGGATGCCTTTGATTGCCATTTAATGGCAGCAAATATTCCATCGCTGCAACGATTTTAAACTAACCTGGAAGGGGAATTGGTATTTTGAAATTTCTTCCATTGCACAACCCGCTTTTCCAGGTAAGCGATCCTGTGTGAGATATTAAATAGAAAAAGCAAACTCACATTTGAGATGATCGGCAAGTTTCATGAAACACCTCATATACCAACTGATGTATTAATTTAACGTACTAATATTGTTATTTATAAATTTAGGCACTGTTATTTTATGTTAGAAAGCAAGACACACCTGTATAAAAAAAAGGGCCCCGCCGGTTTTTATTACGGGCGGGGCCAAATAAAATCAAATTCCCTATTTCAGCTCCAGCATCACTACACTTTGCGCAGGCAGCTCAACTACCAACTGCTCACCGTCTTTTTTCGCTCCGTTAAAGGAGGTGATTTTTATATTGTCCGGTTTTTCAAAGGTGTTGATGTCCGTTAGCTTTTTTGATGTTAACACCTGTCCCTGCACTGTTTTCCATTTAATACCAGGCAATGAAGTACGGATGGAAATGTTCTTATTTGGATCAAGGTTTACCAGGGAAATATGAACCGCCCCCGTAGAATCCAGCGATGCAGAAATATTAATCGCAGGAATTTTGTTTTCTCCGTTTACATAGTCCGGCGAATTGAAATTAACTGGCAATAATTTTGCATCCTGGTGCACTTTGTACATATCAAAAATATGATAGGTGGGGGTTAACAAAATTTCTTTGCCTCTTGTAAGAATCAACGCCTGCAATACATTGATGGTTTGCGCCAGGTTGGCCATGCGTATCCGGTCACTATGGTTATTAAAGATATTAAGGGTTGTGCCTGCAATCAGTGCATCTCTTAAACTATTTTGCTGGTATAAAAACCCGGGATTGGTACCAGGCTCTACGTCTGTCCAGATGCCCCATTCATCCACTACCAACGCTACTTTCTTTTGTGGGTCGTATTTATCCATGACGGTGGAATGTCGGGTAACCAACTCTTCCATGTACAAACAATTCTTCATGGTATTAAAATATTCGGCTTCCTCAAACGCAGTTGCAGAGCCCTTTTTGCCCCAGTTGCCGGTTGGCAGCGTATAATGATGCAAGGTAAGCCCCCACATCTGGTTACCAGCATTCTTCATCAATACATCTGTCCAGTTGTAATCTGCTACATTGGCGCCGCTGGCTATCCGCAGCAAGGGGGCATCCTTGTAATTTCTTGCATAGGTTGCATAGCGCTTGTATTCACCTGCGTAATAATCCGGTGTCATATTTCCGCCACATCCCCAGCTTTCATTGCCCACACCCCAAAACTTAACCCTCCATGATTTTTCCTGACCGTTTTGTTTTCTCAATTCTGTCATGGTGCTGGATGCATCCGAATTCAAATACTCTACCCACTTAGCCATTTCTTCCACCGTGCCACTACCTACATTGCCTGCGATATAAGGTTCGCAATTGAGGAGGGTACATAAGTCCAGGAATTCGTGTGTACCAAAACTATTATCCTCAGAAACACCGCCCCAGTTGGTGTTCACCATGTGCGGCCGTTCGCTGCGTTTACCAATGCCGTCTCTCCAATGATATTCATCCGCAAAACAACCGCCGGGCCAGCGCAGGTTCGGCACCTTTATTTTTTTAAGCGCCTCTACTATATCCAAACGAATGCGGTCTTTCTTAGGCACATTCAAAGACTCGGCTACCCAAAAGCCATCATAAATACAGCGCCCCAAATGCTCGGAAAAATGGCCGTAAATATGACGGCTAATCATCGTTTTTGGATTGGTTCCATCAATGGTGACGTTAGTGGAAGATTGAGCGTAACCGGCAACGTTTACTGCCAGAGCTGAAAAGAGTGGAACATATAATTTTTTCATACTGCAAAAACTTTTATTAAAAAAAATGAGTAGTAAAATTATCCGTTTTTCTGCGAGTTAAACTAAAGAAGTTAATATGTCTTTTATTCAATTAGCAGCATAACAGACATGTTAAAGCTACTTAAGTGAACATGGTTCACCTAAACCATTTAATGTCTTTTCAACGATGGGGAAAAATATGACCGGGTGATTGAAATGATACATGAAAGCGGGTTATGAAACAACTTTAACGAAAATATTTGTTGATTGATCAACCAAAGAATTCCTGTATTATTATTTACTCTTTAGAGATTTTGAAGTGATTAGCTACGCCTGTTATTATGGCTGAAAGGGCAATGGTGAATAGTGAATGGTGAGTGGTGAATGGTGAATAGATACCGATGAATGCAGACTGTTCATATTTTGCCTACCCGATACCAATCGGGTCACCATTGACCATTCACCATTGACCATCCACAAACTACTAACCATCCGATAGCTATCGGATCATGCTTAATTTAACACTGGATTGTAACCGCCAGGTTTCTGCCATAAAATTTCAATTCGATGATGTCGTTGGGGAGCGCTTTTTTGTTCCAGGCCCTGTGAATGGACAGGGCCGTGCCTACCGCAGTTGCCTGGGCCATTGAGGCTGCAAATATTTCCATCTCCGGGAAGAATGTAGCCAGCAAATTCATATAGATAGCATTTTTACTAAAACCTCCATCCACGAAAATCCGCCTGGTTGCTGTTCCGTCAATAACCAGTTTGGTAGAGAAGCATTGCTGAACAACGATATCCAAGATGAGCTGGTGGTATGCTTCCGAATCTGTTTTAAACTTTGACAGATCTCTTTTCGGAAAAGCAGATTCTTTTAAATTTACGGCTTCACTTTGAGTTGATAATCCTTTTTTCAGTTTGTTTATAATATCGGCATCGTAAGCAATACTCCTGTAGCGGATAGCATGCTGGTTAAAATGCGCTGCTATTCTTTTTACCTGTTGCTCATGCTCGTAGCCGGCAAATAACCGGGAAGCTTTTACCCGTTTGCCTTCGTATGTCATGTAACAGAGACAGTCATTTTGTAAGTCTGTATCTGTAAGCGGCGTAGGGTTGAACGGGTTCATGCTGATACACCAGGTGCCGGTAGATATTAAAATAAAAGGCTCGTGAAAATTAATGAGATATGGTATTAATGCCGCCGAGCTATCGTGCAGGCCGATACCAACAGAATAGTTCCTGCCGGGGAAAGCTGCAGGCAACACTTCATTGCCTGGTAAAATAGGAGCGAGTTTTTCGAGTATCTCTTCCTGCATCACCCACCGGTGATAAGTGTTTTCATAAAAATCCCAGAGGTTGGTATGGCAACCGATGCTGGTAATATCCGAGCAGGGAATACCACTGATGAGGTAACTCAGGTACTGCGGTAAATGCAGGGCATACTTTATTTTCTCAAACAGTTCAGGGCGTTCTTTCCGGATACGATACAATTGCATTCCTGAATTAAGGCTGCCCAACACAGGCGAAGCGGTGACATGTGAAAACAATTGTTCGCCACCGTAAGTTTCATAAAATTCTTTACTGAGTTCCGCCGGATATTTTTTAAGATAGTTGTACAAGGGCGTAAGTGGATTACCCTGTTCATCAATGTAAACGAAGCTGGCACCATAAGTGGAGAAATTGATTGCCCCGATGCTAAACTCCTTCAACCGGAAAACCTCCCTCAATGAATCAAACACGCTCAGGCGAAGGCTTTCGAGGTTTTCGCAGGTGTCGCCATCTTCATCTGTTGTTTCTATAAATTTCGCCGTTTTTTCATACACAATTTTGTACTGCCTGTCAAACAGAAATAATTTCTTATTGGTTTTTCCAACATCAAAAATTGCTATTACAGGTTTAGCTGCCATTGTTTTATTTGCTTTGCTTCACGCTTGCTAAGAGTGAAGTATCTTTTTAGAATTACTTTTTTAATTGAGGAGTATTTGATTAGCGTTGACTCTGCCTACCTCACCCCCAACCCCTCTCCTCCCGAAATAATCGGGATCTTCGACAAAGGAGAGGGGAGTCTGACCCTGATGCAACAAAGCACTTTCCTTTTCGGATTAATATTGTCATTTTTTTTGCCGGTTTATTTAGAATCAGCTGTGCATTTTCCATTTCTTTTTCGCGAAACATCAGCGTACTTATAGTATTATCCCAGGAAGAGGAGCCGGTACTTTATATCATTTTCAAACATTTTATCTTCCATATCTGCTTTAGTTCTTCATTGAACCTAAAGCGATCATTTCCTGATATCCAAATATCTACTTAATTACAAATATTACTGCCTTGTCCCCCTTCAGGGGATAGGCGCTGCTCTACAACCCAGTCGCAACCGTTGCCTGTCCTCTTTCCTTTATCAACTGCTCCCTTACCTTTAATGACCTGAAAACCTGTAATGGTTTCAAGGCACCACCTGTTCTCATCCGTGCCTCAGCAACCAACGGACGTACATCTGTTCTGTAAGTAGCTTGTAATATTTCCTGTGCGGTTACAACGTCATTTATTTCCTGTGCTTCTTTTAGCGCTTTAGTATCTACGATCAGCGCCTGTGTGTATGCAATCATGATGGCTTCAATGGATTGCAATAAATCTTCCAGCGGATCTTTTACATTGTGGCTTGCATCTATCATCCACGCAAGATCGTTGGCATGATCCATTCCTTTTGCATCCATGCCTTCTACCAATTCATTAAAAATTAAAAACAACTGGTAAGGATTAATACTGCCTACTGTTAAATCGTCATCGCCATATTTACTGTCGTTGAAATGAAAGCCTGCCAGCTTATTTTCCATCATCAATAAGGAAACAATCTGTTCAATATTGGCATTGGGTAAATGATGACCCAGATCAACCAATGTATAAGCTTTAGTACCCAGCTTTGATGTGTATAGGTAGGATTGCCCCCAATCGCCTACAGTGGTGGAGTAAAAATTAGGTTCGTATGCTTTGTACTCGACGAATATTTTCCAGTCAGCGGGTAAGGCGGCGTAAATTTCCTGTAAACTTTCGTAGGTATTTTGCCAGGCTTTTCTAAAATTTAGTTGCCCCGGAAAACAGGACCCATCTGACAGCCATACGGTTAACGATTTGGATCCCAATGCATCGCCTTGTTTGATCACTTCAATATTGTGTTCGATGGCTTGCTTACGCACGGCTTTATCTACATGTTGTAATGAGCCAAATTTATAGCTGCGTTCCTGTCCCGAATGGTCCTGGAAAGTGTTGGAATTAACTGCATCAAATTTAAGATCATGCATGGCCGCCAGCTTTTTTATCTCATCTGCATTAGATGGAATATCCCAGGGAATATGCAGGGAGATGGCGCCACTGGATTGATTGAGCGCATGCAGCAAACCAATATCCTCTATTTTCTGTTCAAGATTTCCCGGTTCACCACCCCCACTGAATCGACCAAACCTGGTGCCGCCTGTACCCAATGCCCAACTGGGAATGGCCACCTGGAAATCGACCAGTTTTTGTATGATGGCTTCTACATTATTGATGCCTGCAGCTATGTAATCGTAACCGCGTTTATGAGTTGCAAGGTTATTGGAGTTGCTGTCGTCTATCAATCGTTTATTCAATAGCATAATCGTTAATTTTTAAGAGGAATTGAAAATGTAAATTAAGGTAAATAAAATACTTCGGTTAAGGGAATGCTGATAGGTGAATTATCTTCATTGCACTCCATGATGTCCTTCATATAAGTCCACCATTTTTGTATTACCGGGCTATCCGGCAGGTTGTCAAGTGCCTGGATGCTTTCGGCTTTTAATACGCCAAATAAACAGTTGGTGAACAAGCCCCCTAAATCCCCCAGGGGGGACTTTTGACCCTCCCTTTTCGGATAACTTTTCTTTATTCATAACCTGCTTGTGCTAGCAGGCCACCCCCCTAAATCCCTTAGGGTGACTTTTGGCCCCTGATTATTTGTGTCTCTTTTTTTAAAAAAAACTGGTTAAATCAGCTTTAGTTAAAATATATCAGTCAGTAAAGAACTCTTTAAATTTTGAACGCTCTAAAAGTCTCCTTTGGGGGATTTAGGGGGCTGCTTTTATCTCCTTTTTTATTAAAAAAACTATTGAAATCTGCTCACGTTAAAAAACATCAGTCAATAAAAAGCTCTATAAATTTTGAACTCCTCCTAAGACCCCCTTTGGGGGATTTAGGGGGCTATTTTTTTTATCTTACAAATGCCATTGCCACACCTCCGTCTACATTTAAAATATTACCGGTTGATTTATTTAATAATCCGCCTGCCAATGCAAAACATGCGTTGGCGATATCTTCCGGTAAAATCATTTCATTTAATAAAGTCCTTTTGGCATAATAAGCCGGTAATTCAGCAACTGTAATTCCGTAAGCTTTGGCACGCCCTTCGGCCCAGCCGCCTGCCCAGATGTTTGAATCGGCAATGACCGCATCGGGATTAACCGTGTTTACCCTTATTTTATCGCCGCCCACTTCAGCCGCCATCAACCTGGTCAGGTGGGCCTGCGCCGCTTTTGCCGAACCATAGCCCGCATTACTGGGGCCTGCAACCACTGAGTTTTTAGACACAATATTGATTACATCACCGCCAATGCCCTGCTTACGCATCACTGCTACGCCTGCCTGCGAAACGAGGAATTGCCCCCTTACCAAAATGTCGTACAACTTGTCCCAATCGGCGATGGTATGATCTGCAATTGATTTTGAAATGCTGATGCCCGCATTGTTTACGATAATGTCTACACCACCAAATGCAAGGGCTGCGCCTTCCATTGCTGCGTTGATGGTTTGCAGGTTGGTAACATCCAGTATTACTGCCGCTGCAGTATCCTTACCGTATAATTTAGTGAACTCTGCGGTGGCTGCCTGTAAGCGCTCTTCATTGATATCATTAATGATTACGCAGGCACCTTCGTCTGCGAATTTTTTTGCAATGGCTTTTCCAATGCCACCTGCACTACCCGTTACCAAAGCAATGCGGCCGCTGAGTGCTTTCGGTTTTGGCATTCTTTGTAATTTGGCTTCTTCCAGTAACCAGTATTCAATATTAAATGCTTCCTGCCTTGGTAAAGAAGTGTATTCAGAAATCGCTTCTGCTCCTTTCATTACGTTGATGGCATTGATATAAAATTCAGCGGCTACCCTTGCTGTTTGTTTATCTTTTGCAAAAGTGAACATACCAACACCGGGATACAATAACACTACCGGGTTAGCATCCCGTATGGCAGGACTGTTGGGATGTTTGCAGCTATCATAATAAGCTGCATACATTTTACGGTAGGCTTCAAATTCGGGTGCCAGTTTTTCTTTTAATGCATTGGTATCCGTAAGATCGTCGGCAGCAGCCAGTGGTAAAACCAACGGGCTGATTTTGGTGCGTAAAAAGTGATCAGGACAGCTTGTACCCAATGGAGCCAGCCTGCCCAGGTCGTTGGAATTGATAAATTGCAGTACGCGGTCATCATCCGTAAAATGACCGATCATGCCCCCAACCTCCAAAGGGGAAATGGAACCACCTCTGCTACATAATCCTCTTAACACCGGAGCCAGTGCTGCAGCCTGTTTCAGCCTTTCTTCTTTAGGTAAAGATGTTAACTTTCGGCCTCCGAAAACCTCCCTTTTTCTGCCATAGTTTTCTACCAGGTATTCGGCACAGCGTTCTACTACTTCCAGCGTATTAACATAACTTTCATAGGCCGTATCGCCCCAGGTAAATAACCCGTGAGAGCCAAGCATGATGCCACGGATTCCAGGGTTTTCGTCCAGGCATTGTTTTAACTGAAGGCCCAGTTCAAAACCAGGTTTCTGCCATTCCACCCAGCCTATGGTACCATCAAATAATTCCTGCGTTATTTTTTTACCATCTTTTGCAGCCGCAATTGCGATAGCTGCATCCGGGTGCAGATGATCAATATGTTTAAATGGAAGAAATCCATGCAAAGGCGTGTCAATGGAAGGCGCTTTCGATGCAAGGTCGTAAATGCAATGGTTGAATAATTCCACCATTTCATCTTCAAATTCAATACCCCGATACACATTTTTTAAACTGCGCAAACGATCCACATACAAGGCTGCCAGTCCACTTTTTTTCAATGTACCGATATCGCCTCCTGAGCCCTTCACCCACATTACTTCTGTTTCTTCGCCGGTAAGCGGATCCTTCGCCATTGCTTTACAGGACGTGTTGCCACCACCATAATTGGTTAATCTTAAATCGGCTCCCAATAAATTAGAACGATATATTAGTAAAGCCACTTCATCACCAGCAAGGGCAGCCGCTTTGCTTTCGTCCCATAGGTAGCTAACATGTTTAAAACCGCTCCCATCCCCTAAAGGGGGGTTAGAAGTACTCTTTTCTACTGCGGGGTTTGTATTCGTATTCATAAATATTTCTTTAAATTTTTATTATTACACTAATTATTCACCTACTTTTTTTATTCCCCTTTAGGGGATGGCGGTGGCTTTATTTTATTGAGTTACCATACCCGACGATCAGTATTGAAAGAATGATGGTTGCAATACCGAGAATAATGGTACGTGTTGTTTTTATACTAACCCCTTTCCATTCTTTTAAAACCAGTCCCCACATATTGGCTACCAAAATAATAAACGACATGTGCAAGATCCAGGAACTGGCGCCATTTCCTAATTTACTTTCGCCCATTCCATAAAAGAAAAACTGGAGGAACCACATGGTACCGCCCAAGGCACACAGCAGGTAATTTTTTATCAGGGGAGTTTTTGTATTGGTATAATCGCCAAAGGTTTTATTGCGGAGATTTAAAATGATACACCAGATCAGGTTAGTAGTCAATCCGCCCCATAGAATTACAACGAATATTACATTGTTACGAAACAGAAACTCCCCTTCACCGGGATTTGCCGCCTTCCAAATATCGTTGGCTACAATACCCAGGCTAGTACCTGCTTCAATACCAAAACTAAAACAAGCGCTTAAAACACCGGAAATAATTGATACCAGTAATCCCAGGCCAATTTTAAATTCACTGCCCGAGGCATCTATATGCGATTTACTCAGGATATTCTCTTCCTGCGTACCGGTAGTTTCAATACCCAAATGAAGCACTTCTGCATCATACTTAATTAAATCCTTATCCTTCATTGCGCCTGCTTTACCACATATAATAATTCCAATCACGCACACCGCCAAACCCAATATCACCATCAAACCCCAGCCTGTCTCAAAAAGATCGGCAATGGTATCCTTACCTTTAGTGGGGGTAAAATAATAATAGACAGATGGAATGATAGCGCCAAATACTGAGCATAAACCCAAAATAATGGAACTTCCCAGCGATACACCGAGATAGCGAACGCCTAAACCATAAGTGAGCCCGCCAATACCCCAAAGCAACCCCATAATGTATGTAGAAATCAGGGCACCGCCACTTGCATTTCTGATGATGTCCATAAACCCGGGAATGGTAAGATATGCTGCCAGCGGAGGCACGATCAGCCAGGAGAAGAGGCCACCCACGATCCAGAAACTTTCCCAGTGCCATCCCTTTACTTTTTTGTAGGGCATGTAAAAACTACCAGATGCAAAACCACCTATAAAATGAAAAATAACTCCGAAAATAACTCCCATTGGGAAAATGATTTTTAATATGAACTAACAAGAAGCGCATGAAGTTAATTATAGCTCTAAAGTTACCTGTCATGAACTGTCATGGTTTAACCAATTTATAAAAAAAATTTTTGTGCCAGGCATAGAGCAGGGTTCAAAGCTACCTGGTTGCATGAATTAATTTTCCATTAGCTGATGTTTTTCATAAAGTCATCCCCGGACAGCGGGTTAGCAATACAGGAACAGAAATATGTAAATTATGTAATTTTTTTTTGAAAATATGTAACATTCATGTGCGATGATTGACTATTTTTAATGAATCCAAATGTTATTCATTAGCAAGAATTGGAAAGCCAATAGCTAGTATAGTTACTGATTTTCCTGTCCAATTTATCTAGTTTGAATACCCGTCAATAGAATTACCCGCTAACGCCTTATTTGTATTGGGGAAAAATATCGACGTTTTAGAGACAAAAACACTTAAAGCGGGTAAAAAAAGGCCCTGGCACCTCCAGAAGCTGATCCTGAAAACAGTTGTTGGCGATTTATTTTAGTAAATAACAAATACTGAAATATTAAAACCATTGATTAATTGCGGGTTTGCGAACAGCATCCCCCTAGTAAAAATCTTATTTAATTAAATAGGTGTTTTCTGGCAAATTTTTTGAAAATCAGTTTCCAATACCAACATTATTCCGACTTAATTAAAATGCTAATTTAATAACCCTGTTCATACATTATAAAACTACTCTTTATGGAAAAACGAACATACGCCTTACTATGTATTGCCCTTCTGATATTTATTTCCTGTAAGAAAGAGGCAATTCCTGTTACCAAAGTTGTAGAATTCCCCGGCACAAATTATCTCACTTTAGGCACTTTCGATTCGGTAGGGAAACCAAGTTATTTAATTTCACCAAGAGATGCAGTTTCTACTTCACTAAATAATTATATTAATAGCATACTAAAAGACAAAGTAGATTTAAGAACCACCAATCCAGTATTACTTTCAACCAGTGCCATTGCTGATATTGCAATCACGAAGTCGTCTGATGTGTTTATCACTTTTGTTTCCCAGGGTGGTGGATTTACCAGCGCCTTTGCTTTTTACACCTACCCCACGGGTAAGCCACCCCTAAATGCATTAGACATAAAGGAAATGACTTATGTTTTCGCAAATTCAGGGAATAAAACGCCCTTAAGACGTGGTGATAAGGTTAAAATTGGAAGATTTGACTCCGCCACTTCTATCGGTTTTGTGATAATGCAAAAAGCCTGGGACCTAACAACTAAAAGACTCAATAACAGGGTAGTGCATTTCCTGACAAACGATGTCTTAAATCCTGAAATAGATCCTAACCTCAAAAAGCATGCGGTTTTGATTAATTATGCACCTGAAGAAAAAGTGATCGTTGCCTTTGAAGATATTGACAGAACTACTCCTGACTGTGACCATGATTTTAATGATGTAGTATTTTATTGCACGGTTAAACCCTGAGTTTAAATAAAAGTTTATCTTCCTTTTTTAATATTTCCTGGTTTGTAATAATCTTAAGGTTATCTTCAGCGTTTGGCGTTACGCCTCTCAAAATAATCATTTGAGATGCGTAACGCCAAACGCTGAGTTTTGAATTGCACAAAAAATAAACTGCACAATCTCTTATTTACACTTTTTCAATTTCGACATTAACTTTAGCTTTTGTTGGAAGCTCCAGGACATAAGAGCAGCAATCAAAAAAGTAGTACCGTAAGCTGCGGAAACCATTAAGTAAATATAATACCGAATATAATTTATACGGGTAATCGAC
>JBBQTL010000090.1:0-20130 GCA_038213285.1 Chitinophagales bacterium | reverse complement strand
ATCCGCTTTGCGATACATTTCGTTTAATTCGGTCCCTATTTTCTTTTTGCCGTGAAAAACAATTTGCGGCACAATCTCTAAGTCAGCAGCTAAAGCCAGTAAAGCTTTTTCAACAGTCTTGTTAGCATCCGCCTCCCAACCAGCAATATTAAGTCTTACATCCTTCCCCAGCTTTCGTAGTTGAGCAATGGATGCTACCAATTCAAACAAGCCTTTCGCTGCTTCAATACGGCCGGTATACAACAATTCAATTTTTTCATTTTTGCAGGTATCTGTTCTTTCAAAAAAATCATTTTTTGAAAGCGTAGTCGTCTTAATTAAATGAATACTCTTACTGATATCTTTATACTTGTGTAGCAAACCGGGAGAATTTACCAGCACATCTGTATGCGTCATTGACTTTTTAAATAAAAAATCATTTCGCTTAAGGTATTGTATCATCGCCCAATCCCTCAAGTTTTTTATTTTATATTGGGTTGCACCTTCCAGGTAGTCACCTACCACCATAAAGAGGAGTTTTTGCGGAGATACGTGATTTTCAAAAAAAGGTGCCAGGGGTGTTGGCGATCTAATAATAATGGCATCGCAGATTTTAGCGCCTGTTTCAATTTTACGGAGAATTTTTTTATGAAACAGATGCCGGTGCCAGGCGGGGGATATATTTCCCAAACTGATAAATACAATATTCTTTTGAATTAATTCATAGTCAGCTTCCACTATTTTTTGGGCTTCGGCCTCATGCATAAAAAGATAAAGCAGGCCAACTTCCGATGCCAACGCATCTAAAAAAACACCTAAATAACCTGGAACAAATAAGCGATTATTTTTACTTGCAAGTGGAATATGGTAATAAAATCCAATTGTCATTTGAAATGCTTCCTTTTTTGAAGGATGGCCCAGGATAAACCAATAATCATCCAGGTATTTGCACCAGTTAATGCGGTGATGGCATATAAATGCATAGAGATAGCTAATAAACTTACAAGAGGTAAATAGCTAATATCGATTGCACCGGAAAAAAAATTTCTTAAAAAGAAAGAGAGTGGTATTACAATTAATAGTATTAAAACAAAAAGCCCAAGCAACCCCATTTCAGCTAAAACCTGGATGTAAGAGTTGTGGGCAGAACGGCTGTTAAAGAATTCTATGGTCTCACCACCAAGCCGGTCATACTGGTTAAAAGTAGCTAATTCACTATCGTAGTAATAAAAATTATTGACCCCGATTCCCCGAATAGGATACTCTTTAAAAATCTCAATTCCCTTGTCAACCATCAGCTTCCTGATCAGCCAGGATTTGTCTGAAGTTAAATCGCCATCCCCTTCTCCCCGCAATAAATTAGCAAACCTTGGGTTGATCGGTTCAACCTGACTGGCCAAAGCATCCAAATATATTTGAGATGAATCTGATTGCGAAATAATAAACAGCAATCCAAAAACGGGGATCATCACTTTTGCAAGTTTTAATGCCGCTGGATAAACAATTGTTAATACCAGTAACAACTCAAGGAATATAAGCACAGCGCCCGACCGGCCTCCTGTTAAGAGCATCACGATTAAAAAAAAGGGTATAAACCAAATGGCTGTTTTTTTACTCCATTTTTGTAAGATATAGTAGAATGAGATTGGGATAGCGCAGAGCATATTAAAAACAAAATCATTTCGGGTAGCACCAAAATGCACAGAAAAGGCTCCAGATCCAAATTTTAAGCTGTAAAAATAAAATCCAATGGCTGCTGATATTATACCCCAAAACATCCATTTACTAATTTGAAAAAAATCTATTCTCCTATACTGTGTGATAAAAAAAAATGAAACGAAAATCCAGTAAGCATACTGGATTAAAATTTTGACATTTTCAAAAAAACCTGGGTTCCTGGCTATGTAAGGAGCTAACAGGCTTGAACTAAACGCCAGTAATATAAATAATAGCAGCAATGTTTTACCCCTGAAACTGCCAGCCCAAAACGAACCAATCCTTAATCCAATGGCAATAAAAAGGTAGAAGGTGATAGAGTTACCCAGTACATTAACTGAAGGGAATGCTAAAAAAAAAACAAACCAGTTTAATATTTTTTGAGTACCCCTTGAGAAGGGCCTAATTTGTATTTCGGTATCTTCCCCCGGGATAACAGCGGTGTCGTTTATATCTATAAGCGCCTGGTTCAAATAATTATTGCCATTTATTTACTGATTGAAGCTGTTTGTCAAATTTAAATTTACCCGCTAATTTCCAGCCAGCTATCGCCCCCATTAACAGGTTGTATTTAACAGTATTCCTGCCAATGAACCAATTAATAAAAAGCCCGGCAACACGCCATAATACATACCAATGGTAATGCAATACAGCTATTAAATAACTGCCGCCATTTAACCTGGCTCTTTCGAGCGATAAATAAAGTCTTGAAAAGATCACCCGCCGTGAATAGGCAAAATGATCTACTGAATATGCACTGTCCCGTTGATCATTGTGGTAAAATAATAATTCAGGATGATACCATAAAACTCCCTGTTTACTCAAGCTATACCCGATCATAGCGTCTTCACCCATACCTAACTTTTGCTCAAACAAGTCAAATAACTGGAAATTGAAATTTTGAAAAAGAGCAGTTCGGCGTGCTGCAAAAGCACCACCGCTGAGCCATTCTGTTTTTCCACCTTGTACCGGTTGTTTACCCCTGATTCCACAAAGGCCTAATTTACCAACAGGTAATACCGGGTAGCCACTCAACCAGCCAATTACCTTTTTTAATCCAGCCATCCCGCTAAACAATACCGATCGTGGAATGGCAGCAAGCGCCGTGTCTGTATGTTTATCTTCAAAATTGATAGCAATGCCAGCAACAGTATTATCTTTAAAACCATGTTGAATGATACTTATAAATCGATCATTTGACAATTCCATATCGTCATCCAAAAAAAGCAGTATATCCGCTTTTGAATGGGTATAGCCTAAATACCGCTGATAAGGTTGATTTTTGTGTGGGGATCGCAGGTAAACTATTTGATGATCGCTGCTTAAGATTGGATGAATACTGTCTGAAGAATCTATTAGAATAATTGAATTAAATTCTTTTGAAAAACCCTTCAACTGACCGACCAATTCAATTACTTTTTTCGGCCTGTTGTACGTGCAAATAACAATATCAATTTTCAGCACGCAACAGGTTTTCGTAGTAAGCAATATTATTGGGTACAAATACACTGTTAAGATCAAATAATGCCGCTACCCTTTTTTCTGCGTTTACCCCCAAATAACCTGCATCCGTTTTCCCTTCAAATAAGGCAATAATTTTATTTGCAATATCGTTGCTGCTGGTACAATCCGCTAAAATCCCTGACACCCCATCTTCAATTACCTCCGGGCCGGGGCCATTTTTCATAAATAAAACAGGCTTACCCAGTGCCATGGCTTCCACAGGCGCAATGCCAAAACCTTCCATGTGTGAGGGATAGCAGCAAATATGTGCACCGGCTAAATGATGATACACGTCATCCGCATTTTCCAGCCACCCGGTTACATTCACCATCGGCAAACTTTGCGGATTTAATTTTTTCAGGATCAACTCTTTTACATATACGCCATTTTCCTGGTAGCCCAGTTTTCCAATGATCGTAAGAGTAGCAGTCGGAAATTTTTTGTTTACCAGGTTAAATGCTTCCGTTAATTCAAAAACCCCTTTTTTAGGAAGCACACTATTTGCAAAAACAATGGAATAGTTGGTGTAGCCGGGTTGTTTAAATCCATTGAGTTTGGTTTTATTTACCCCATTGTAAATAACCGTATATTTTTTCTCTGATTCCGTAAGGTTTAATGTAACCCTGCCACAATAATCAGAAACCGCCACAATATTTTGCGCCTTTTTGATGGTGCGTTTTTCAAGCCAATGCATCAACCTATTGCCGGACCTGTTTAATAATTTATCGAAAAAAACCGCAGCACCATGAAGCCGTATAACAAAGCCCGGGTGTTTAATGCCGAATGGCAAAAGCCCCTGCCACTCCTGGCATTCAATGATATTAAACGAATGTTCTTTTAAAAACCTCTTTAGCTTCAGGTTTAAAATGAAAATAAAAAAAAGGTGCTTAAACCTTGATTTAACGGGTGGAAACGGAACCCTGGTAACCTTGACACCGTTAATTTTTTCATTCACTTCGGTTGGTATGGAATCATACAGCCCCCAAACAGTAACGTCCTGGTTGCATGATGCCAACCCCTCGGCAATATCCCTGGTGAAGGAACCTATACCCCCATGTTTATGCGGAGGATATTCGTTGCAGATGTAAAGAATTTTCATGTATTGAATAAGACAGAATTAACCAACTGGTGATTTCTTCTATGACCGAGTTGTTTTTCCAGGAAATACATTGGCTTTTCATAATGATTTTCAGCCGTGAAGGGGGATGCAAATAATGATTCTGTGACTAAATCGTTTCTTACAAAAAAAGCATTGGCCCCGGTTAAATTACAGCCAACCAACGTGTAGCCTAATTTTTTTCCCAGTAATTCAAATGATTTTAAACTTGCCCCAAAATAATGACCCATCTTTGTTCCATTCCAAAGATGGTATTCATTGTAAGGCATTACCCACTCAATATGAGGACCAAGGGATGCATTGTATTCAATGGCTACCACACGTGGTTTATATTTCGCCAATTCCTCCCATACCCAATAGTCATTGCCATCGATATCAATGGATAAAAAATCCAGATCGGTTGGCACTTTCAATGCTTCAAATAATGTACAAATATTGTCTTTGGTTATAAAAGATTCCTTTACCTGTAGTAACTCGTTTTTGATGATATCATTGTACGCAGCTTTCATGGTTTTGCAATGTTCGGTACTTCCCTCTATCCAGGCTCCTCTCCAGTTTTGTAATAACAAATAGGCAGAGTTATTTTCCGTACCATTGCCTACACCGAACTCTACAAAATATTTCGAATGCGTTCCTACCCGTTTAAAAATTTCATAAATAATACCATCTTCTCCGTTCTGTGACAAAACCTGGTATTCAAACCTGTTTAAATTGAGGGGATTACTGTATTTGGGATGTTGTAACTTTTGTTCCAGGTAAGTTTCAATCGCAATTTTCTTTGCCACATTTAAATGCATTTCCACTGGATTAAATCCAAGTATCTGGGCAGTTTTTAAAAGTTTTTGAAGGATGTATTTTTTCATTTTTTTACTGGATTAGGATGGTAAAAAAGAATAAATAGATTTCTGATCTGCCTTTATAAATTTCTTTATCTGAAATCGCTCGTCAAAAATATAACTGCTGGAAAATTTTATTATTGTGTGATTAAACTGTTCGATTGTATTGGCAATAAAAACGTTGGGTTCATTACATAGATTTTTATAGTAAGGTGCTTCCGAATAACGGCTCAAATTTTCGTCTTCCTTTCCAGTTCCATTAAAACCAATATTAATAACAGGCTTTTTCATTAACAAAAATTCCATGCTTACTGTAGAAGCTACGCTAATGTTGCAGGTGGAATAGTATATCATGTCATACCATTCCCGTTCCCCTTCTTTTTCCTGAACTGCCAGGTCAATGTTAGCATCCCATTCCCAGAAATGTTGCATAAACGATACATTTTCCAGCATGCCCAGCTCAGGATACTTTAAGTCATTGTGGAGTGGGTTTTTCCGAATCAATAAATGCCAATTAGTATTTATTTGCAATTTCAACGCTTCATAAATCAGCATGATAGTTAAATGTTCTTCCTGTGTTACCAAAGGATTGATCATCGTGTAAACAAAAATATTTGCACCGGGCTTAATATGATACTTTAATTCATAAAATGACATATCATGTACTGGCTTGAAATTGAAAAATACATCAAACGCAGGGTTCCCGATTGTAAATACTTTTTTTTCAAGATGGGGATTATGATCCTGGTAGTTCCTGGCCATATTCTCCGACCAGGTAAGCAGTCCATCTGGAGTAAATGAGACAAAGTCGTTGGTATATAAATCCTTCCAACTATTCACAAGGCTCCAAACTTTGATCTCAACTGCCTGCGCAGAGAAGGCAATTACCTGGTTGTTGATATTAGAATAGCCAACCATTAAAATATCTGTCAGGCCCTCTTGCTTAAAGAATTGCGCCAGGTTTTTATTTTTATACTTTGCAGCAAGCACTTTACGCGTTAAAAATGAAAACAGGCGCCATACCAATTTGTTTCCTTTAAAATAGTCTTTGAAAGAAAGGTCTTTGGGCTTTTCATAATTGCGAAAATTTCCAACCCCATTAATACGCATATAAGCTTTTCTCACTGATTGATTAAAAGCATCCAACTTTGCAACATCAGCATCAAACAATGCCTTATCTAAATATTTATAAGAACAACCTGATTCTTCTAAATAAGATTGATATAATTTACTATTCTTATCAAAAGTATAAATGACTGCTTCATATTTTGAATTAAGTTCACTGGCTAACCCGCTTAAAACAGTGGAACGAAGTTCATGAAAACCCCATTGAATAAATATGCCTACTTTTCTTTGTTGTACCATCACAGTTATTTTATTCTTAACACATTTTCACAGAAGAGCTTCATCCCGCTTTCAATTGGTTCCAAAGGCGCTGTATAAAGGTTATTCAACTTATGAATATCTGCATAAATCCCAAACTGATCACCAGGGGTTCCTGCATAATATTCAACTGGTTTTTCCATTCCGGTATAATGCTTCAATAAAGCAAGCAGTTCAGATATCGTTGTTTTCTTACCCGTTCCAATGTTGACGATTTCGTTAAAGCTGGCTTGTTGGTTAATAAATCCGGTAGTAATTGACACCACATCATCTATGTAAATAAAATCTCTAAACCGATCCGAAGAACCTTTTACGGTGATTTTATCAAACGAAGGATCAATCAATTGTTTTAAATAAATACTGATCATTCCCTGCTTTAAATTTTCAAGGTTTTGCCCGGGACCATAAATATTAAAATACCTTAATGCGGTATAGTTGATTCCGTAAATTGTTGAATAAATTTTAAGGTAAGCTTCGCTTGCTAATTTGCCAACAGCATAAAATGACAAGGGGTTCGTCCCGTCTTTTTCTGAGAAACAAATTTGAGTACCCTGTTGCCCGTATACCGACATGGTGCTTGCATAAATAAATCTTTTGCATCCCGTTTTTACCGCATATTGTAAGAGCAATAAAGTAGAAACCGCATTGCTATTGATATCGTACACCGGGTCTTCAAAACTTACCTCACCTGACGATTGCCCTGCAATATGAAGTATAGCGTCAAATGAGAATTCATTCAATTTTGAAATGGTATTAATATCGCTGCAATCTCCTTCTATAAAAGTTGCATTGGTATTTATATTCGATAAATAACCGGTTGAAAGGTTATCAATAATCACTACCTGGTGCCCTTGCCGGATCAGTTTATCTGCTATCTTACTACCTACAAAACCAGCACCTCCCGTTACTAAGTAATTCATTATTTTCTGAAATTTTTAAGGATGCTATTTCGAATTCCAATTTTCCCCAGGGACACTAAAATTGTATCTGACATTTTTTTGTTGTAGGAATTGGCTAAGCGTAAATCCGCTATCCAGGTTTTTTCACCCAATTCCATTTTTTTTAGAGCCACTTTTCTCAATCGCTTTGCAAACAATAAATCGGTTTCTTTTGAAACCCCAAAATTCATGGTAATAATTTTTGATAAACTTACCAAGCCTTTATTTGAATAAACCTGGGTGCCCAGCGAGCCCTCTACAATTCTATATTCAGTGTCTAACACATCTAAAAAGACGATTCGAAATGACCGGGAAACCTTTAGAAAAAAATCTATATCTTCAAATAAAAGTGATTCGTCGTAGTTTCCCACTACCTCATACACGGATCTCTTTACCATAGCAGTAAATGGTTTACAAAATGAACCATCTAAACCGCATATTTTTTCAAATATGTAGCCGGTGGGCCAAAAATGTCTTTCTTCTATTCCTATTCTTTTTGAATCGTGTTCATTAATCAAAAAGGATTTTGAATAACAAATACCAACATCATCTGGCGTAACTAGTAAATAATTTACCCTGTTCATTACAAAGTCAGGCAAGTATTTATCATCGGATGCAATCAGGCATAAATAATCACCTTTATAAATAGAAAGCATATTATTAATGGACTTGCACAACCCTCGGTTCTGATCATTTTTCAACAGAATAATTTCGAGATTTCTATGCTCGCTAATCCAATTTTCAATAACTTCTAAGGAATTGTCAGTAGAACAATCATCGTTAATAATTATCTCAATATTTAGATATGTTTGTGCAGCAATACTGTCTAAGGTTTCGCGGATAAACCTGGCGTTATTGTAAGAACCAACTCCAATGCTTACCAATGGCAATCCTGCCAAATTCTCATTGTCTGTCATAACTTATTTATCCCTAATTTTTTAATTAATAGTTTGAGCAAGTTTGCCCCAAGTATGGTTTCCAGCTTTCGGTATGCATACCAGCATACAAAACCCAGGATAATTCCATTAAATGCATATTGCCACGGGGTTGTCAATATCCTTGAAATAATAAATACTGATAAAATTGCCAATACCATCCAACTTATTTGTTTCATATTAGTGTTATTCCAACCGAAGCCGGTGAGTTTCCTCGCAGCGAGCCAAACAAAAAACCAGTTAATCAGATAAGTAGCCAGGAAAGCAATACCTGCCCCCTCGAGACCCATCCATTGCGTAAAAAAATACAGTAGTGCGATGTAAATGAACCCCCAAGACAATTCCAGCAAAACAAATAATTTTGCTTTGCCTTTTGAAACAACTATAAAACCTAGTGGCCAGCTAATTACCTTTATAGCCATACCGGCAGTCATCCATTGGAGTAACATCCATGCGTCTGAAAATTGTACTGAATAAAAAGCACGAAGAATGAGTGCTGAAAATGAAACCACGCCAACTATGCCCACAACGGCCATAACAATTCCTATTTCAGTTTGCTCATTTACAATTTTATTCGCCTTCTC
This sequence comes from Chitinophagales bacterium, assembly GCA_038213285.1. GTDB lineage: Bacteria > Bacteroidota > Bacteroidia > Chitinophagales > Chitinophagaceae > Ferruginibacter. The sequence continues at coordinate 11,139 of JBBQTL010000090.1, read as the reverse complement.
ATGATCATTTATAACTCCAGATAACCGGGGATAAAAATCTGCACCCATCGCAGTAAGTATAAAATTTACATACATCGCAGATAAAGTCCAGGATGCGGTATAAAGACCAAGATCATGTAATGAAAAAGTTGTTGAAATCAGAATTCTTGAATAATAGGCACTTAGACTTATTGACAGGCCACTTACCAGGAATGCAATTCCCATCGAAAGCAGTTCAACTGATCTTTTTTTAAATTCAGTAAAGTCAACTTTAAGAGAAGTGATTTTTTCTTTTTGCGCAAAAAACCAGGACAACAAAACGGTGGTGGCCGCTCCTGCAATCAGGAAAGGAACAATACCTTCTTTTCTAAAAAAAAAAATTAACGTTATGCAAATAATACTACCGGCTAAAGCACCCAATACCCTTGCTATCGCCAAATCCTTGATTCGCCTGAGCCCCTGGAGTAATGCGAATTGACCATTGGAAATGCCAGTAAAAAAAACCACCAATGACATCCATTGAATTCCTCGTTTGTTATCTGCAGATCCAAATGTGTGCAGACTAATATAACCGGCAAAAATAAACATACAAATCGCCGCAGTAATTGTTGTCAACCTGATTAACCAACGAAATACAAAAAGTGTTTTCTGAATAGAAGACTTATCAGATTCTGAATTTGAGGTAGCAATTTGCTTAACAGCACTACTTGTAAGACCTAAACCAGCCACTGTATTAATTAAATCTGTAGTAGTGGAGTATAAACCAATAATGCCGGTGCCAGCAGGGCCCAAAAATACTGCTAAAGCTTTTGCCCTTACCATATTCATCATCATCACCATTACCTGGCTCCCTCCGGTAATCAGACTGGTCTTGAAAATGGATTTATGACTACTCATTAATTACTAAGCACTTCTAATTTAGGCATCTTGTAATTGAGAGATAAGTTGTTATCCTGTAATTCATCATTTTTTAATATCGAAAAATCAATCATATTCATTCCATATTTAAATGTCCCTACACCATTCCATCTCGCCCCTAATTACCTTCCCTTCCAAACCCGCTATTAATAACTTTTGTTCATACGTTTTATTAATCAGTTTCGAATTGCTTGATATAATGCAGCCATTTCCGATCACAGTCCCCTTTAAAATATTTACGTTGTTGGCAACCCAAACATGATCCCCAATAACCACATCTTTTTGATGGGGCTTTCCATTAATGGTATGCCAGTCCGAATCAGAAATAAACACCCCCCAGGCACAAAGGAAGTCTGTTCCAATGCTTATCCTCTGATTCACCATGATAGTAGAATCTTTTGTTATTCCAGCGGCAGATTCCAACTTCTGTCCCCCAATTAAAAGACTCGATTTTTTTTGTAAAAAAATTGTCACCCCATTGCCTAACGAAAACTTTCCACCTACATGGAAAAGTGAATCATCTTTTAAGATGATTATTGTTTTCGTAATACCTAGTAAATGCCTGTTAATAATTAAATCATCTTCCAATATAATTTTTGAACCTTTTGATTTTACTATTTTGAATGACAAAAAGGGTTCACTAATAACAATCTTTCCTTTACCCTCGTCGACCAGCCTTGAATAATACTTAGTTCGCATTAAGCATATAAGGCTTTTTGGACGAAAAAGAATTCTAAGGCTAAGTTTAATTATCCTCAGTATATTTTTTTTATTTCCTGGCATATATAATTCACGTGGTCAATTTGCATCCCAGGCCACAGTGGTAAACTTAGGCATGTACCAGCTATTTCTTCCGCTATTGGGAAATCTCCCTTTTTATATCCCAGGTTGCTATAAGCGCCCTGTAAGTGTGGTGGAATGGGATAATGAATCAATGTACCAATCCCTTTTTCATGCAGGTGATTTTGCAACGCTTTTCTATGCAGAGTACGGATAACGTATAAATGATACACATGGCTGGCATTCTCAGCGGTCACGGGTAGAAATATTTCATTTAAATCTTTCAGGCCCTGGTTATACCATCCGGCTATTTCCTGTCTTTGAGTTGTCCATTGAGAGAGGTGCTTTAATTTAATGGATAAGAAACTTGCCTGTAGTTCATCCAAGCGCATGTTATAACCTACTACCTCATTGTAGTATTTTTTTGCACTACCATAATTTCTAAGTACAGCGGCTTTCTGAGCCAACACTTCATCGTTGGTAGTAATAGCACCTGCATCGCCCAATGCACCCAGATTTTTGCCAGGATAAAAACTGGTTCCGTTTATATTACCCCAAGTACCCGTTAATTTCCCATTGTACCCTGCACCCTGGCTTTGGGCATTATCCTCTATAACAAATAAATTATGCTTTTCCGCTATTCGCATAATCGTTTCCATCTCGCAGCATTGACCATATAAGTGTACCGGCATAATGGCTTTTGTTTTAGTTGTTATGGCTGCTTCTATTTTTGTAACATCAATGTTATATGTTTCAATGCTGGGTTCTACGAAAACTGGTATAGCCCCCACATAACTGCAGGCTAATGCGGTTGCGATATAAGTGTTAGAAGGTACAATTACTTCATCCCCGGTACCTATATCCAATGATTTTAATGCAATATGTAAGGCATCTAATCCATTGCTAATGCCCACAGCATAATCAACCTGGTTAAAATTGGCGTAGGCTTGCTCAAATTCCTTTACTGCGCTCCCCAGCACAAACCAGCTTCTGTCATAAAACTGGCTAAATGCTTCCATCATTTCCTCCTTAAGAGGTTGGTGCATTGGATGGAACGATAAAAACGGAATATTCAATTTGTAATAATTTTTTCTAAAGAAAATTGCTTACTTAAAATTCAGCATTTAGATGGATTTAACAACTTTAGCAGGATTACCTGCTACAATAACGTTTCCAGGAACATCATTTACAACCACAGCACCAGCAGCAACAATACTATTATCGCCAATAGTCACCCCTTTTAAAACAATTGCCCCCCATCCTATCCATACATTGTTACCAATAGTTATTTTTTTCTTATTTACCAGGTTATAATCAATTTTATAACCCATAGATTCCCTTTCCCGAACGGAGGGGTTTACAGGATGAAAATCAGTATCGGAAATTATAGAGCAGGAAGCTATCTGACAATTTTTACCGATGGTAACCTTTTCATAAGCCGTAACAGACACGCCATTCAACATCGTATTGTCTCCAATTTCTATCTGGCCTTTTAATCCACATACGAGGGTACATCTGAAAGTTAATGCGGTATTAGAATTTTTATTATCCGAATTCAAAACTACTTTATTACCCAAAATTATCTTGCTGGTACCCGGTAGCTTTAATACGGGCAGTCTTCCCATAATCCTTACCGGACCATCCGTTTCTATTTGATTGCCATATTTTAACTTTAGCAGAATGGTTTTTATTTTTTGGCTAATTGATACTTTTCTCTGGTTAGTTAAAATTTCCATCATTTTAAACGCCCGCCGGTTCAAATACTATGTCAAGTACATTATCTACAATTATATCAGGATGGTATTCCTCCAACCTTGCTTTATTCATAAATCCGGATAGTACTGCCGCTGTGTTGATTCCCAATTGCTTCCCGGTTTGAATATCATGCCCTGTATCACCTACCATCCAATCCTGGTTAGTAAATTTTACGGCAGTTTTTATCAATTCAGATTTTTCTTTTTGCTGACAGGTAACCAATACTTTTTCAAATATATTGTACCAACCATGTTGCCCGATCTGTTGAATAGCAATTGATTCATATTGTCTTGCCGTTACTACAAATAACTGATGCTTACCTTTTAATTCTTTCAAATAATTGGTTACCCCATCAAAAGGCTTATCAAGCTCCAGCCATACCGGCAATTCAATATTTTTAATCCATTCCTTTTCAAAGAATGCAACTTCTTGATCTGAGTAAGAAAAATAGTTAGTTAAAATCTTTTGATGTGCTATTTTATTTCTTTTCAGTTTCCAGTAATCATCAAAAGATAATTTTGAACCAGGTACCAATTGCTGAAAAAGCCCGTAGAGTCTTTCACGTGAATCAAGTAAGGTGCCATCTAAATCAAAAAAAATGTTCAATTATATTTATTTTTCAGGTAGCTTATTTCCTCTGTCAATCCTTCAATGATATCCACAGATTCTGTAATTAAAAGAGTATTCATTTTGCTCACATCAAAAACAAAATCTATTTTATTACCTACCCGATCTTTATGAATTATACATGCTTTTTTCCCCATTATATGTTCTGCCATTTCTATGTATTCAACTAAATGAAAACTTTTGGATGAACATAAGTTTATCGGACCAGCAAATTCATTTAATTCGGCTGCTTTAGAAATCGCGTTTATTACGTCGTGTATATGTATAAACGCTCGAAAATCTGTTCCATCTCCCCAAACTTCTATCGGGGTATTTTTTACCAGGTTAATAATAAGTTGTGGTAAAAATTTCCTGTACACTTCTTCTCCTATTCCATAAACATGGCCAAGTCTTAACACCTGAATAATTGTGTTGGTTTGGCTGCCCCATTGTATCACAATATCCTCGCAAAAAAGTTTTGATTTACCGTACATTGTTGACGGCATGGTAACAGTTGTTTCACAAATAGTACCAGACGCAGGTGCATATACATCCAATGTAGAAATAAAGACAAGCTTTTTAGTGATAACCGAGCCAAGTAATTTTGCAGTGAATACAATATTATTAGCATTGGGAAGGGCCAGGTTAGACTCAGCGCCTGATTTAGGTGTAAATGCGCCTACATGAAATACACAATCAAACCGGGCTGTTTTAATCTCCTGTATATTTTCGGTACTTAGATCTGCGTTCTGGTAGCAGATACACTTGTAACCTTCTATCGGTTTAGAAGTTAGCAGAACGATTTTATCTCTTCCAAATTCGGTTGAAAGACGCTGTAATAAACGACTTCCAATAAACCCATTTGCACCAGTTAGCAATATGCTCACAGAAAATTAATATTTTCTTTTATAAAATTATCCGTTGCTAATAATGGTTCTGTATCCATTCCTCTTAACCACAACAATCCATTTTTCAACGGATTCATTTTCTTTTCCAACACCGGGAATTCATTATACAACGCTATGTTTTTAAATATTGCCGGCATATTCAGACCTGCTTTTGTAAAAAATAATACAGTGGTGAAAAACCTGGAAATATTAATCTCCGTAGGATTTGGAATGCCATCTTTATCATAAGCCATATCAACCGCAAAAATGCCATGTGGCTTTTTATCAACTGCGTTAACTGTATTAATCGCTATTTGATCAACCTTGTCATCAGAAAATGTTTGTCCAACTTTAGTAACACCTGTAACGCCTGACAGCGTTCTGTTTCCATGCGTCCACCCCTTTCTGATTCTTGTTTGTGCCAATACCAATTCGCCTTCAAACCAAATAGAAAGCCAGGTTACAGTATCCGGCGTAAGCATTTCGGCTGCAACAAAATCGCCCCAACCGTTAAAATGTGTTATCCAATGCCTGGCAAACTCAATATCATTGGTTGGCAATGCCCCTTTGCCACCTGCACCGATTGAAGATGTCCTGAGCCAGATTTTTCCATTGGTATCGCCTAACTCACGAAAGGCCCTTTTTAAATCTGAATCATCATTAATAAAAATGTTGGTTGGCACTTTGATTGATGCTTCTTTTAATTTAGTATAGGTCTTAAACTTATCTATACAAGTATCTATCACATCATGGGAGGGCATAAATAATTTAGTGCCCTCGGCTTGTATATCATCGCGGATAAGTGAAGCATGATATACCTCTAAATCATTTTGGAAATGAAGCAATGCCGGTTGCTCTTTCTTAAGAATTTTTAGTAAGGCATCCTTGTAATTTTTATCATCTGCGTACGGCACATAATATTTTCGCCTGGCTGATGACAAAACCAAATCAGATGGCTCACTGCCCATACCAATAATTTCTTCTCTTCCATCTTCTATTAACGAATTGATCACACCTTCAGAAGGTGCGCCACCAGCACCGGCAATTAAAATTTTATTCACTTTTAAATTGTTTATAGTTTTCGTACTCTCTTATATAATCGCATTCAGAATAACCCTGAGATGCCAGCACTAACAATACCGCTCCCGAAGAAAAATTAGAAATGTCTCTCCACAGGCCAGGTTTAATATTTAGTCCCAGGTAAGGCCTGTTTAGCTGAATGGTTTTTTTATTTATTCCATCATCCACTGTTACATCAAAGCTGCCACTTACAGCTACTAACAATGACTCCAATTCTTTATGTCCATGTCCTCCCCTTGATTCTCCTCCTGGAATATCATACAGGTAATAGATACGTTTTACTTCAAATGGAATATTAATTAAATTCTCAACCGATGTAATATTTCCCACCCTATTATAAATCCTTGGAAGGTGAATAATACTACAGTCAAAAATGGAATATTTACTCATATAGCCAACTGTTTAAAATCATCGTAATCTCTTATATATTCCTTTTCGTCGTAGGCTTTGTCTGCCAATACGATGGCAACAGAATTAGTTGAAAAATTTTCCATGCTACGCCAATACATTTTGGGTACATACAATCCATAATAGGACCGGTTGAGGTGAAACCGCTGTTCCTGTTTTCCATCGTGTAATACCACATCAAAACTACCACTAAGGGCTACAATAAATTCCTGCAAAGTTTTATATGCGTGTGCTCCCCTTACCTCCCCTCCCGGTACGTCGTATATCCAATAGGTACGGGCAATTTTAAAGGGAATTTGATTTTCCTCTTCAATAAAAGAAAGGTTCCCCCTTGGATCTAAAAATTTTGGAAGGTCTATGATAGTGGGTGATGTAATACTATTCATAAAATTGGGTGATATTTATTATCCGAGGTGAAAACAATTCCGGGTTATTATAGGCCGCAAATGCAATATTATTAATCGTTGCTGCCTCCAGGTCGTTTATGGAATCGCCGATTAAAACACATTGCTGAACCGGGTATTGGTAATTTGCCAGCAGTTGCTCCACCAATTGATTCTTGGGAGTGGGTGAACCCTGTATGGTACTAAAATATTGACTGATCTCAAGAAAATCACATAAAGCATTTAACTCGATTCCGTCTGAGCCTGAAACAATGTGCATCTTATATCTCGCCGCATTTTGCTTTACAAATTGGATGGAATCATTTATTAATAAGGAAGCGTTAAACAATAAATTTTTCATCACCACCGAGAATCTTTCAGCTAACTCCATCACCTGTTCGTCGGTTATTTTTTCCTTCCTAATCTCCTCAAAAAAGTGCCGGAATTTTACATATCTTGATAAGCCTCCATTTATTTCATGGAACTTCATTAGTGCTGCCACCTCCTCTGTTGGGTAATCAGCCAATACCTTTTCAAAACCTAGTCCGCGTATGGCATTTGAGTTCATCAGCACTCCATCAAAATCCCATAAAATCACTTTAAAATTATCCAGCATGCGCAATTCTTGTTAATACTTTTTCAATATCCTCCGGGTTATCAATTGGAATAGAATCTTTCGACATCGGAATCATTTGAACCTCGTACCCCATTTCTAAAAAACGGAGTATTTCAATATCTTCCTCTTCCTCAAAGGGCGTTTTTTTTCCAAAATTTTTAAACTCCAGGAGCGCCTTCTTTGGAAAGGCATAGATACAAACCTGGCGAAAACCATACCTGAAAACACTTTTTTTATTTCCCGGAATAGCTGAACGTGACATATAGAGTAGCCTGCCATCTGGCCTGAAAACTACCTTGGGTACAGATACACTTCTGTAATCGGCTTCATTATCTAAAGGACAATAACCATTCAAAACGCTTCCTTCCATTTGTGGCAAAACAGTTAATAATGCTGTAATGTCTTCAGGGTTAAAAACAGGTTCATCCCCCTGCACATTGATATAATAATCAGCGTCAATTTTTAAAGCTACTTCTGCAATCCGGTCCGTGCCGGTGAGACAATCGTCAGTAGTTAAGATCGCCTGGATACCCATTGTGTTGCAATGCGACACGATCCTGTCATCTTCTGTGGCTACATAAATTAACTCTTTCGGATAAGCTTTGGCACATTGATCAAATACCCGTTGTATCATAGTTTTACCCGCCAACTCAAGTAAAGGTTTTCCAGGAAAACGGGTTGATTGGTATCTTGCTGGTATTACCAGGATAGATTTCATATTGTTAATTTAACTTGTCGTATATAGAACCGGCAATCAAATTCTTGTACCTGGTTGGCGTTAAGGATGAAATAACTAATCCCTTCTTCTTTGCATCGTTAAAAAGCATTTCGTTTTCAATGAAAAGTTCCTGCTCTTTTGTGCCCACTTTACTTTCGCCGTAACCATCATACCCGGTAATAAAAATTTCTTCTACGCCAAGTACAATGGCCGCCTGTATGGCCAAACTGGTATGTGAGTCCTTTACTATATCAGTATAATCAACCAATCCCAATTCGTATGTTGAATGCAATACCCTGTCTGGTACATAAGTTCCCATTTTTCGTGGGAATGGCGGCAATAAACAAGTACCGTTGAACGCTTCAAATTTATTAAAAACAGTGGTTAAGCGTTGCCCTTCATTACCAGCCAGGCAATAATATTGTGGAACAGTTAAGGTGGAATAAGGAAATGCATTTTTTGCACTTGCGTGAATAAGGCAAATATCCTTCTGCCCCTGGATAAACAATTTTATCGCCGTTGCGTGATCTATCGCAGAGGGACCGCCACCAATGATCACCGCTTTTTTAATGCTATTACCGGGGCTAAAAACCGGGAAACGCTGATTGTCTTCTACTCCATCCTTTTGATTGTGCAACGCCCTGATAATGCTATTAAAAGAATAATACCTTTTAGAAACCCAATCCATCACTTCCTTTTGAGGTAACGAATTGGCACCTGATACCATATAAGGTAAATTAGTACCCCATTCATAAGTAGCCTGAAGTTGTGTAAAGCCATCTACCACATTGGCAAGGGCATTAAAATCAAGGTCTAGTTCCCCATTTGCATGCAAAGCGGTTAACAGTAATTCAGTCTTCAAATTTCCTGCCCCCCTGCCCATGCCGGTAATGGTTGCATCTACGATATCCGCTCCGCACTCTATTGCAGTAAGCGTATTAATTAATGCCAGTTCTAAATTATTGTGGCCGTGAAAACCAATCTTTACACTTGTTTGTGCCCTTACCAAATCATAAATACTCTTAACATCTTTTGGATAAATGCCACCGTAAGAGTCCACCATGTAGAAATAATCTGCAATACCATTTACTTCTTTAATGTGGGTAAGAAATTCCTTTTCGCCGGGCCATTTCGACATATACATCACATTGAATCCCACTTCAAAACCTATTTTTTTTATGGAGGTTGCCAATAGCAATGCTCTACCGAAATTTTTTGGATCAATTGCAATACGTACCATGCTAATGAGGCCCACACAAGGTTTTAATAAAGTATCCACATTTTCCGGTCTTACATCCTTTTCATCGAGGATGATCACTAATTTCTTTTTTGAAATATTTTTTAATCCTTCCATTACATAAACCGGGCAATAAAAATATTCACCCAAATATCCCTTCATCGGGTTAGACCGGTAACCTATCTCCAAATATTCTACAGGTAACTCGTTGAAAGCCTTTATATAAGTATTTACCAACTCTTCACTAAAATCCCAATTGGTATAATAACCTCCGTCTCTTAAAGTACAGTCAAGGATTTTTATTGGTGATGCCATTGCTATAAAATTGAAAAGTGTATATTAAAAAGTGTACCGGTTCCTTCATGCTCTATCATTTTTTGCCTTTAAATAGCTTCTTCCACTTTGATATCTTTTCATCATCAACGGTATAACCATATCCACCGCCATAGCCATAAACGCCATAGCCATAGCCATACCCTTTGCCGTAACCATAGCCTAATATCCGCTTAGTCACTATACCATTGAAAACCACATTAATATTGGGCAGGTTTTTCTTTTGATAGTTATCCTTAATTAATTTTAAAAATGACCGTTGTGTATAATTATGGCGAACGATATACATAGTTGTATGCGCAATACCTGCAAGGATTTTTGCATCTGTTACCGCCGCTATTGGCGGCGAATCAATAAGTATATAATCGAAATGAAGCTTTAGGTAGTCAAATAATTCAAGCAATCTTTGGCCGCCAATCAACTCGGCTGGGTTTGGTGGTATGGGACCGGAAGGGATGATACTAAAATTGGCAATGGTTGGATGAGGTTTAATGATGTCCGTTTCCACAGCCCGGTTGATCAGGTAATTACTAAGGCCAGGTTCCCGGCTGATGCCAAGCGGCTTACTTATTTTCGGCTTACGTAAATCAAACTCCAGGATAACTACTTTGGCGCCGGTAAGTGTAAGACTAATGGCAGTATTAATGGCCACAAAACTTTTTCCTTCACCAGGTATAGAAGAGGTAACTAATATAATCTTGCACTTTTCATTCGTATTTGCAGTTACATAGCTTAGATTGGTTCTCAACTCCCTAAATTGTTCCGCTACAAGCGTACGTTTACCTTCGCCTACAACAACGGGTGAATCTGTACCGGTGGGCTGAAAGATCAATTCTCCAATTATCGGAACTTCGGGCAAACTGCTTTCAATTTGTGCCCTGAATAATATCCGGTTATTAGCAAACTCCCTTAAATAAATATAGACAGCCACTAAAATAACCGCTAATAAAAGCGCATTACCATAAATCTTTCCAGGAACCGGTGACACTAACCCGGCTGATTCCGGTCTTTCGATCAGCCGGTAATTCGGCAATATCGCAGCCGCTGCTATTGCGGACTCTTCTCTTTTCTGCAATAAGAAAGTGTAGATCGCATTTTTTATACCCTGTTGCCGGCTAATATCAATCAAGAGCCTTTCCTTTTGAGGTATCTTGCCCAAAGTTGATACAATTTTATTATTGTCACTTTGAAGTCGTTCCCTGCTAGCCTGCATACCCAATTTCAGGTTGTTGATACTGGCAACAATACTTGGCTTCAGTTTGGCAATTGCCTGTTCATATACTTCGATCTGGGGATTTTTACTGCCCGAAACCTGTTTAATCTTTTCAAGCTCAAATTCAGACTGGTACAACTGATTAAGTAAACCAATCAAAACCGGGTCAGTAGAACCAAGAGAAGCTGGTATAGGGCTATTGGTATTATTTCTTCGGGTAACATAC
>JBBQTL010000089.1:0-20236 GCA_038213285.1 Chitinophagales bacterium | reverse complement strand
AATTGTTTCCCGAAAAAGGAACCTATGAATTTGGAAGTCGCCCCAAGTCGGGCATTTATAAAGTAGAGGCCACCCAAAGTAAAAAAGAAATAGCTATAAGCCAGAACTGGGTTACTTTGGAAAATCAGGCCTTTGCCTCTTCCTATACTTTAAATACAGATGGAGAAGCAATACCGTTTGACGAGAAAGAAATTGCCGATGCTGTAAAAGCCAATTTTATTGATGCTTTGAATTTTGAAGTACAATTTTTGAAAAAAGGCAACCCCGTCATAACCATAATGAATGAGCTTATGCCAAATGGTTATTTAAAAATAACCCAGATAGGAAGCAGGTCTGACGAGGTGGCATATACGAATACTGAAATATATCATAAGCAACTGAGTGTGCTCCCCTATTCTACGTCGGTTAGCGGTGCTGTAATTAAAGCAACTGAAGAGGGTGTAATTCGCCATAAGGCACTCACCGCAATGGAGGAACAAACCAACATGCAGCTCAACCAGATACGCAAACAAATAGAATTGCTGGCAATTCAGGCACAGGAAATTCAAATGAGAAAAGAACTTAGTATGGTTATTTACGGAGCCAAACTAAGTTTTGTACCCGTTATCGGGCATACTTATTTTTTGTACGAAAAATCTGATACATCTCATGTACTCTCTTTAATAAGCCCTAAAGAATATGGAGGAAGTTCGGGGCCATATAAAAAATTTGTGGCACCTGTGAAACTATTGGCGGATCATACCTGGATTGAAGTTTAAACTATACGCTTTCTCTTCCCATAGCCGCCTGTTTCATCGAAGTTGCAGTTTCATGCCCCACATATTTTTCGATCCTGCTTTCAACCAGGTAAATTACAGGAGTGAGAAGAATAGCCATCGTAAATTTATACGCATAATTAACCAGGCAAATAGCCAAAACCAATTGCCAGCTCCAGTCCTTTCCTATTTTAAATGCGATAAACAACACAATAAAACTATCTACCAACTGCGATATTAACGTGGATCCGGTTGCCCTTAACCATATTTTTTTTTCGCCGGTATATCTCTTTATCTTATGAAAAACCGTAACATCTACAACCTGGCTAACTAAAAATGCCACCAGGCTTCCGAGTATGATCCACATTCCCTGTCCAAAAACCGCATTGAAAGCTTTACTCATATCCGGAATACCATCCTGCACACCTGTTCCATACCAAAAATCGGCAGGTGGCACTCCCATTGCAAAATAAAACATGATGAACCCGTAGGTAATTAATGCTACTGCAGTATATGATATTCTTCTTACTGCTTTTGGGCCATAATATTCATTTACGATATCCGTCATTATAAACTCAAGTGGCCAAAGCAATACACCACAGGTAAGGTTAAAAGACAAACCCTTTTGGCCAAACAAAGTAAAATCAGAAGGTGGCAATCCGAATGATTTTTCCAATGAAAATATCTTGCCACCAATACACTCTGCAATTAACGCATTGGCAACAAAAAAAGCGGTGAATATCACGAACAGTTTAGTAGGCTTATCTTTTAATATGTTGTGTATCATTTTATTTTTAATAAATAAAAAAATAATATAACTGAACCAGCAAAAATAGATAGTTAGAAACTACAAGCCACCGGGGAATTTGTTGCATTTTTTTTGAAAGTAAAAGAATCATCGCAATCAAACAGAATATCAGGTTCAGAAAGACTGCAAATTGTCCCAAAATAACCAGGATACCGGTAACAAAAGGCAATGGTATTATGTTGTCGTCAATCTTATTCTTCTTATTTTGCATCTCCACATAGCCCAGCAAAATAAACAACACAAAACTTACATTACAGATGAATGCGATCTTAGAAAATAATTTCATGCTTGAGTCTGTCTTGCCTTTTATGTTGACAATTTTTTATTAAAAGTGTTCAGTGTACCAACGGGTAGTAGTATTTAAAGCTGTGGCCAATAAATAACAGTTTCACAAAAAAATTTACTCCTGTTCTTATTCATTCATTTTCCAATTTTCGAATATACACTTATCCATTCCTTCCTGCAAGCATTGGCACAAAAGAAAAATGTTGAAACGCTTCTTCACTCGTGGTGCGATCCGCATTTTTAGTAATACGCAACATGCGTTGATGCTCTCCTTCATCTACAGGTATTACCATTTTTCCATCAGGCTTTAATTGTTCAACCAGTTTGGGAGGGATAAAAGGTGCCGCGGCTGTGATAATTACTTTATCAAAAGGTGCATAGGTAGGTAAGCCTTCGTACCCATCACCAAAAAAGAATTTAAGATTCGGATATTTATTTTTAAAAATGTAGCTTTTTGTTTTTTCAAATAATACTTTTTGCCGTTCAATTGTAAAAACCTTTACACCCATTTCTGCCAGTATAGTTGCCTGGTAAATACTACCCGTGCCAATTTCCAGGATTTTATCATAGGGCTTTACCTGTAGTAACTGCGTTTGGTATGCAACGGTATAAGGCTGCGAAATCGTTTGACCTTCACTGATGGGAAATGCCCGGTCTTCGTAAGCAATTTCATCAAAAGCACTATCCAAAAAAAAATGTCTTGGAATATTGTTCATTGCTGCAAGCACATTTTCATCGGTTATGCCTTTGTCACGCAGTATATCCATTAATTTTTTGCGTAACCCTTTGTGGCGGTATGTGTCTTCGTAGTTTCTCATAAATGCAGCTCTGTAATAATTTTATAACGGCTTCCGAAATCCATTTGCAAAAAACGCTTCTCTTCGATCACCCGGATTTAATCTTGCCTGTTAATTTAAGCGCAAGGTAAAAAAAATGTCAGGAGTAAAATCCTGACATTGAAAATAAAGCCATATTTAATATCAAATAAAGCCATATCGTAAAATATCCCTGGTAATATAACAGCAATATATTTTACCGGTATTTTTTAAAACTTAAGAGTTGGTAAAAAGGTCAGCAGGATAAAATAAAATTTCTTCGTGGTTAATATTCAGCCCGAAGCTAAACTACATTACCGAAGTCCACTTAAAAATTGAAGTCTCAAATTAAAAGCACTTATACCGGGCTACCCTTTCTGAGGATAATCATAAGATGTATAATAAACTGTAGCAGAATCCAATTAATCAAACCATTTACGTTTATGTGCAAGGTGCATAACCTGGGCTTTTGAATTTACATGAAGCCGGCTATAAATATTTGCTATATGCTTTCGAACAGTTAACACGCTGATATTTAAAAGTTCAGCAATTCTTTTTGCATCGTCTCCATGTATCGTATGCTGTAGTATTTCCTTTTCCCGCTGTGTAAGTACAGAATCCACTTCTTTTTCCAAAGGTGAATTGACCGCACCGGGTTCGGACCTTGCTAACATAGCCAGCGCCTTACGGGCAATTGCAGGGCTCATTGGCGCACCACCATATTCCAGCACACTGGCAATGGCATTCCGTATCGAACCGGCATTTTCATCTTTTAACAGATACCCCGCCGCACCAGCTCTGATAGCTTCAAAAATTTTCTCTTCATCATCAAAAACTGTCAACACAATAAAATTAATGTGTGAATACAGGGTTTTGGCAATTTGTATGGTTTGTATCCCTTCCATTTCTGGCATCTCGAGATCAATAAATGCAACAACAGGTTGTTGGTAAAGTGGAAGGCCTTTCAAATGTTCAAGAAAATCATGACCATTTACTGCGGTAAATACTATATCCAACTCAGTAAAATGCTGAATTTTATTTAAAAAGGTATTCCGGTTTACCGCGTTATCTTCGGCCAGTGCAATAAGAATAGACATATAATAGAATTGATTAAAGTTGAAGAAATAAAGCAAAACCTGCAATACTCATTTTGTAGTATTCAGCTTATCAATGCTACCATAGTACCTGTAGGTTCTATGGTACTGATTAAAAGTTGCCACCCATTTCTTTTAGCCCGTTGCTGCATACCAGGCACCCCATTTCCATGAAAGTCTTCATCCAGGTTAATCCCTTTACCGTTATCTTTTACCAATATTTTTAATCCCCCATTGCTTATAATTTCTATAGTTATTTTTGTAGCCTTACTGTGCTTAACTGCATTGTGAAATGCTTCCTGCATGATGCGAATGGTATTTAAAGCTATTTGCGGAGATAAGGATAAGTTATCAATGATTTTTTCCTGTATCTCAATTTCAATTCCAGGATAAGAATCGCTGAATTTTTGTGTATATGTTTTAAAACGATCGCTGATACTGGTTAAGAGTATATAATCCTTATTTAATATCCATATAGTGTCACGTAAATTAGACATTATTTCCCCTGCATTATTCTTCATTGTAAGAAGAATCGTTTTATCAACTGACCTGTCAGCCATCATTAAGTCATCTACATTGGCAGAAATTGCCGTAGCATAAGCGCCAATATTATCATGCAAATCTGCTGCAATACGCTTACGCTCATTTTCTTCGGCAGAAATTATTGCATGGGCCGCCAACTGCTTTTCTTCCTCCTGCATTTTTCCCATTCTTACCTGTTGATTGTTCCTGTATCCTCTAAATAAAATCCATGCTAATAGGGAAGCAAAAAAAAGAAAAAGCAGGGAGCCGTAAAGCAGATAGTTCTTCCTTGAAATATCAAGCTTCTGGAGAATGATTAAATTTTCCTTTTTCTGTAACTCATATCTTGTTTGCATTTCTGCAAGGGCTTCTGCGGAATTAGTTTGATAAACCGAATCCTTTAACGCAATAATTGTTTCCAACACCTCGGCATATTTTTTAGTGTTGCCCTGAACCTTATAATTTTCTGCCAACGATCCATACAAAAAAAATAGTTTAGTATCCATTCCGAATTTTCTAGCAATCGCAATGCCTTCAAAACATAGCGCTATACCCTTTTCAGGTTGGCCGTTGTGCGCATAATACAAACTAAGCTGAGACATATCCGAAATAATATAAAAAGGATCTCCAATTAATTTCCTGATGGATACCATTTTTTTTAAAGGCGCTTCTGCAAGATTGCTTTTACCCGCTCTTACAAATAACTGTGCCTGTATGGCGAGGGAGTTAGATAAAGCAAACAGGTTTTCATTTTTTTCTGAATAACTGATGGCTCTGTCTATGAAATACAGGCTTGAGTCCAGTTTGCCAAGGACACTATAATTAAGCGCAAGATTCGCAAACAGTATTCCGTATTGTTCCAGCATGGCAGGGCTTTTGGCCGTTTGCAAAGCTTTTAAATGCCAGGTCAGCGCATCTTTCGATTGCCCCATTTCAAGATAGGCCCAGCCAATTAAAGTTTTGCCCTTCATTTGTAGCAAGGTATCACTTGCTTTTTCTCCTCCATTGATTACATTATACCCCATTTCAATAGCTTCTTTATACTTATTCATCCGCATAAAGCATCGCCCTTTCTGATTGTATACATTTGCCAGCAAGACAGGGTCATTTATTGGCCCTGATAAAACTGCTATGCATTGGTTTGCGATATTAAGCGAAGAATCAATCAATCCTTTGTTAGTCAGCGCAAAAGATTCAAAATACATTGCTTTCACTTTGTCATTCAAATTACCTGTCTGCTCAGCAATTGCTCTACCCATTGTTGCATAAACCATCAAACTATCAGGATGAGGGGAATACCCCTGGCCGCATAAAGAAAAAATTACCGAAAGCTTTTCTCCGGGTGTTTTTACCAGCTGCATTTTTTTTTTGATAGACTCAATTACCCCCGTTTGCGCAGAACAGGAAATGTTAAAATAAAATACAGTAAAAATAAAAATTACCAGGCAACGATATAACATATAAAATTATAAATTCAGCGCATATTAAGATAAATGGTTTTACTTACGGGGTAAAAAGCTGACCTCCGGGTGGTCTCTTTTATTCTTACTAAAATTATCCCTATCGGTATGTTAACCAAAAGCTGGCATGTAATTTATTTTATAGCCAATGATAAAAAACAGCGTTGATCTGCAATTCCTGTAATCCGATAGCTCGGATCGTGAAGAAAATTCGTGTGATCAATAAGAATCATTTTACACTTAACTTAAACCTCCTTACTCTTTCAAAGTTTCTTAAATAAAAAAATGCCAGAAGAAAACTGGCATTTTTTTTATTATTGATTATTTTTATTTCAAAGCCATAGAACTCACAATCCGGGCAATTTTATCATTGCAGACTTTTTCTGCTTCCTTAAACCCTTCAGGGTTCGCCAGTTTGGTATTCACTGTAAAATAAAATTTTATTTTAGGTTCTGTTCCACTTGGCCTTGCTGATATTTTAGTGCCATCATTTAAAACAAATTGCAGCACATTACTCTTCGGCAGATTTATTTTCCAGCTTTCACCGGTTTGTAAATTTTTACCCAACTGCAAATCATAATCCAATAATTCAGACACCGCCACCCCATCAATAGTTGCAGGTGGATTATCCCGGTAGCCCTGCATCATAGCGGCAATTTCAGCAGCACCATTCATTCCCTTTTTGGTGATACTAATCAGGTCTTCCTTATACATGCCATATTCCACATACAGGTCAATCATTTTTGCATACAGGCTCCTGCCCTTGCTTTTTTCATAGGCGGCCATTTCGCACAGTAATGCAACTGCGCTGATGGCATCCTTATCTCTTACCTCGTCTCCCACCATCAGGCCAAAACTTTCTTCACCACCAATGATGTATTTTTCTTTGCCCTCCTTTTCTTTAATTAACGCCGCAATCCATTTAAAACCAGTTAATACATTGTAGCAGTTGATATTATTTGCTTTAGCAATAGTATCAATCATTTCAGTTGTTACAATGGTTTTAACTACCATATCGTTGGGTTGCGAAATACCTTTAGTTTTTCTTGCTTCTATCATATAATTGAAAGCAAGCACGGCGGTCTGGTTACCATTCATCAGCACCCATTCGCCCTCGTTGTTTTTAACGCCGATGCCTACACGATCGCTGTCAGGATCGGTACCCAATAAAATATCAGCATCCAGTTCCCGGGCCATTTTTAGCCCAATGCTCATGGCTTCCTTTTCTTCCGGGTTAGGATAAATTACAGTCGGGAAATTACCATCAGGCGTACTTTGAGCTTCTACAATGTGAACATTATCAAATCCAAATTTTGCCAGCACTTGTGGCACCAGGGTAATGCCCGTTCCATGAATGGGTGTAAACACTATTTTAAGATCATGCTGTGCTTTACATACTTCAGGATATACGCTCAATCCCGTTACCATATTCAAATAGCGGTCATCTATGTCTTTTCCAATAATTGTAATGTTTGCCTCACCACCAGTCCATTTCACATCATCTACCGAAGCAATTTTTTCTACTTCTACAATCACATTTTCATCATGCGGCGATACCATTTGTGCGCCATCATCCCAATAAGCTTTATACCCGTTATATTCTTTCGGGTTATGAGATGCGGTGCAAACTACCCCACCCTGGCATTTTAAATAGCGGATGGCAAAACTCAATTCAGGTGTAGGGCGCAGGGCTTCAAACAAAAAAACTTTAATACCATTCGCAGCAAAAACATTCGCCGTCGTTTCCGCAAAAAAGCGGCTATTGTTGCGGCAATCGTGCGCTACTGCAACCTTTACTTCATCCCCAAAACATTGCTTCAAATAATTGGCATATCCCTGTGTGGCCATACCTATCGTGTACTTGTTGATACGGTTGGTACCAATACCCATGATACCCCTAAGACCGCCTGTGCCAAATTCTAAATTTTTATAGAAGGCATCGGCCAGTTCATCCGGGCTATCTTTTTGTAACCGAATGATCTCATCCTTTACAGACTGCTCATAGTTTCCGGAGAGCCAGTTATCTATTTTTTGTTGAATGTTTTGGTCCATATAGTTTTTGTTTACGTCCTCAAAAATAATTGTTTCGTTTATAATAAAGCACATAGTACTAAATTTGTTTTTTATGAGCCAACCATTCGTACATAGATCAGCTTCATTGGCAGGCTCTCCCAATCTTGTATCGGGATCGAATTGTACTTTCAGAATATTTTTGGGCATTTACCTGCTAACCATTTGCAGTTTTACGCTACCTGCGCAGGATTCAGTTTCCAAAGCAAAACAGGATACCAGCCTGAACGTTCGTCCGCAATCATCCTTTACCAACCCATCAATAGGAAGTAACAATGTGAACCAGTCGGGTAACTCCCCGGAACAAGTTCCCGGTCTTTTATCGGGAAGGGTTGGGGGCGTGCTAACTCCCCGCCAGGTAAAGTCAAGGGTACGATTTGTTGCAATCTCCAATATCGTTGGCTACTCAGCAATACTAGCCGGACTAAATGCTGAATGGTATGCCAATTTTCCCCGCAGCGATTTTCATTTTTTTGACGACAATGCAGAATGGCTCCAGGTAGATAAAGTAGGCCACCTTTACAGCGCCTATATTGAAAGCCGCACCAGCATGGAATTGTGGCGCTGGACTGGTATCGATAGAAAAAAACGGATCTGGTATGGAGGACTGAGTGGGGCTGCCTATCAAACCGTGATAGAATTGTTGGATGGATTTAGTACTGAATGGGGCTGGAGCTGGGGCGATTTTGGCGCCAATATTTTAGGCAGCGGCACATTAATTGCCCAGGAGCTTGCCTGGGACGACCAGCGGATAAAAATAAAATTTTCGTTTCATAAAGCAAATTACGGCGCTTCTGAACTCAATAACCGGGCTAATACTATTTTTGGTAAAACACTCGCCGAACGATTTATAAAAGATTACAATGCTCAAACATATTGGGCAAGTGTAAATCTCCGGTCCTTCTTTCCAAAAACAAACCTACCTCCCTGGTTGGCGCTTGCAATAGGGTATGGCGCAGAAGGAATGTTTGGCGCAAGGGAAAATATCGGTAAAGATGATAATGGTGAAATCATTTTCGACAGGAAGGATGTTAAACGGTACCGGCAATGGTATCTTTCACCGGATGTGGATTTTACGAAGATAAAAACTAAGAAAAAGGGTGTACGACTGCTACTGACGGTGTTAAGTGCCTTTAAATTCCCTGCCCCAAGCCTGGAATTTTCAAAAGGAAAGTTTAGGGTGAATGCCTTGCATTTTTAATTTCAAAAAGAAGAGCCAGGATTAAAAAAGAAATATATGAAAATACCTGATGGAGCCATACCTTTTTTCGGTGTAAAAAGAAAATGCTCGTCACCAATTAATAAGCAAGCCTCTTTAGCAGGAAAACACTTCCAATTAACCTAAGCTTCGAAGTCCGTTACGTTGGCCTCAGGGGCTTCCATCCAGGCTCCACCCACTTCTCCTCCTTCCACCTCTACATAAATATGTTCATCCAGTGTGGTTGAAATGGATATGCCTACATAATCCACGTGTATTGGAAATGATTTATGCGTTCTTTCCACCAGGGAAAGGGTTTGAATTTTTTTGGGATATGCTTCCAATAAAGGCTTCAAGGCATATAACATTGTACTGCCGCTATTCGCTACATCGTCAATTAATAATATTGCCTTTCCGTTAAAATCAATAACAGGATAGAGTGTTACGCCAGCGGGTTTCTTTTTATTTAAAGATAGCTCAACCACTATTACTTCTCCATTAAAAACGTCCTTTAGGTAAGTGCATATTTTTTGAGCTATCACCAGTCCGTGTTCCTTAATACCAATCAATACCAGTTGTAATTCTTCATAATTTTGTTCCGCTACCTGTAGTGCCATCCTGCGGAGTTTTTTCTCCGCTACTTCCTTCGATAATATATATTTTTTCTCTGCCATGCCAACCTGGTTAAAGTATTTGCACGAATTTATACTATAAATCAATAATTACACATAATTCGTGTAATTGATGTTTGATAATTACCTTAGCAGTGCGGGGCGTGAATGCAGAATGGTGAATCAATGTCGTTTACTTAAGATTTTGTTTGCTTGTCGGACCTTACCTTGGTCCTCTCTAAAGGCGAGGAAAGTACTTTAGTAAATAATATTAAATGATGATCCGATAGTTATCGGATGGGCAATGGAAGTAAGCCAGTGAGTACCTATCCGTAAGCATGTGAGAAGCGCAATTAGAAACACTTAAAGATCACCATTAACGATTATACTGCTCCATCCATAATTATAATAACAACTCCCTATATGCATCTTTTACCACAATTTATCTTCATTGCATTTGCCGGGTTTGCTATCTGGCTGTTTTCAAAAAACATTTTACAGATCCGACGCAATATTTTTCTGGGTAAGGCCGAAGATTTAACTGATAATCCATCCCGGCGTTGGAAAAATTTGCTACTGCTAGCCCTGGGACAAAAGAAAATGTTTAAAAACAAACTGGTGGCGGTGATGCACTTTGTCATTTATGCAGGATTCATCATCATTAACCTCGAAGTGCTGGAAATAGTATTGGATGGAGTGCTTGGAACGCACCGGCTCTTCCTACCGCTGCTGGGTGGTGCATATACATTCCTAATTAATTTTTTTGAAATACTGGCAATCGGTGTAATTGCGGTGTGTGTTGTTTTTTTATGCAGAAGAAATTTAATCAAACTTAAACGTTTTATAAGTAAGGACCTGGATGGTTGGCCCCGCAGTGATGCCAATTATATCCTGATTGCCGAAATTATATTAATGAGCCTATTCCTTACCATGAATGCTGCCGATCGTGCTTTACAATTGAACGGCAGCGGGCACTATCTTATTACCGGCAACTTTATTTTCTCGGGATTATTGGCACCATTTTTTGACGGGTTGCCTGAATCTACTTTAATCGCAATTGAACGGATTTGCTGGTGGCTACACATACTGGGAATCTTTTCTTTTCTTAATTATTTGCCCTACAGTAAACACCTCCACATCATGCTGGCCTTTCCCAACGCATATTATGCAAGACTGGAACCGGCCGGAAAAATGGACAATATGCTAAATGTTCAAAACGAAGTAAAATACATGATACAGCCCGAATTGGCTCCAGCCGTTGATGCGGAAGCCCCGCCTATGAAATTTGGTGCAAAAGATGTATTTGATTTAAGCTGGAAAAATTTACTCGATGCCTATAGTTGCACAGAATGTGGGCGATGCAGTGATGCTTGCCCCGCCACTCAAACGGGCAAATTGTTGAGTCCGCGAAAAATAATGATGGATACCCGGGACCGGTTGCAGGAGGCTGGTAAAAACTTCCACCTCAACGGATCGTTTAAAGAAGATGGAAAAACCTTACTGAACAACTACATTACGGTGGAAGAGTTAAGAGCCTGTACCACCTGCAATGCCTGTGTGGAAGCATGCCCTGTGAGTATTAATCCATTGGATATTATTTTAGAATTACGCAGATCTTTAATTATGGAAGACAGTAATGCTCCACAGGAATGGAACGCTATGTTTGGCAATATCGAAAACAATTTTGCACCCTGGAAATTTAGCCCGGACGACAGGGATAAATGGACAGAAGATTTAGCTGTAAAATGAAATTATTGTAAATGAATATCGCATCATTTACCTTCCAAACATTGGATTGGAGTTCCATTAAAAAGGAAGATTATCAAGGTATTACCGGCTATGCCACCTGGCAGGTATTGATGATGAATGATATCCGGGTAAGGATGGTTGAATATTCAGCCGGTTATTTAGCGGATCAGTGGTGGAGTAAGGGACACATCATCTTGCATAGAAGGTGAAATGCAAACCATTGTGCAAGATGGAAGGATTTTTCAATTGTCGGCAGGAATGACATACCATGTAGGAGACAACTGCGAAGCCCACCAAAGCCAGTCAACAAACGGTTGTAAATTATTTATAGTGGATTAATAAAATTGAAATGGGCTATAATTTTTACATTCACTTCTTAGGACTCAAGCAGGGTACCGTCTTAAATTCCTTCAACCCAATAAATCAATTTTCATACATTTTGATCCGTAAATTTTGAAACGGCATCCTTATGCCGCATAATTTTTATAAATTGTATCAAAGCAGTCATTGAAAATATTCCTCCTATCACCCAATTGAGGTATTGCTCACTGTTGGCTATGCGATGCATCATCCACTTACCACCAAAAATAAAAACGCTGTTACCTAATAAAGTGCCGAAACCAATACCAATGATATAACTATTGTAATTAGATGGTATAGGTTCCAATATCTTTTTCGTAAACAACACAGTGCTCCAGCCAAACCAAAAAGGGATTTGTACAGGATTAATCGCACACATAAACATCCCTAATAAAAAACGATGCATATTATTGTTTAACAATACATTTTTAGCACCACCGCCAGTTTGGGCCGCTGCAATGAAGCTCCCTGCCGCAAGTGCTGCAATTATCACCAGGGTAATCCATTCCATCGCTTTCATCAGTTTACCTTGTTTGCGAACCCAATCTATCCCAATCAGCGAAATTCGTACGTATACCATCTCTACCAGCAATGATCCTAAAGAAAAATAGATGGCATCCTTTAAACTTTCCTGGATACCTATCTGCATGGCAGCAACATTCAATGTTCCCAATGGTAATGATCCAAGGAAACTGATCAACATACCCCAAAAAAAGATTCTGATAATTTTTGACACCGGGCAAAGATATATAGTTTCCCAATGTTTACTTTTTACTATATCGAAAAGCCTGAAATTATGAAATTAAAATATCGACCTGTCTCACGGCTGACATAAGTAATGTATATTTCAGTATAAATTAAAAAAATTAATGCTCAACCGATCAACGATACAATTACTGCGATTTCATTTTTCGTTTTTCTTAATGCCTGTGTATTGGTTTGCATTAAGCCAAACAGTTTCAATAAATACAACTCATGCGATACTTATATTTATTATCCTGCATTTACTGGTGTATCCCGCAAGCAATGGCTATAACAGCTTTATGGATAGGGATACGGAAAGCATCGGAGGTATAAAGAACCCAATGAAGCCAACAAAGCAATTGTTTTATGCAAGCATTTTGCTAGATGCCATAGGGGTATTATTAAGTTTCTCTATCGGCAAATGGTTTGCACTGGGGATTTTATTATACATATTGGCATCAAGAGCCTATAGCTACCGTGGCATCCGTTTAAAAAAATATCCGATAATAGGTTATTTGACTGTAGTCATCTTCCAGGGGGCAGTTACCTTTTTTTTGGTGGTACATGGTAGTAGCGTGGATAAATCTTTGGAGGTGCCATTGGCCGGAATGATAGCTGCCTCATTATTGATTGGAGGATTTTATCCTCTTACACAAATATACCAGCATCAGCAGGATAAGGAGGATGGTGTTACCACCCTTAGTATGCTATTGGGTTATAATGGCACATTTATTTTTACTGCCCTGGTGTATTTTTTTGCTGTAGCCGCATTGGCATATCAACTCATATCCAACTTACAACAAAATAGCTTTTTTATTATTCAGATCTTTTTTATTCCGGTACTTGTATATTTTGTGTGGTGGTTTAGAAAAGTAGCAGCCAACAATAGTGGCGCAAACTTTGTCTATACTATGCGTATGAATGTATTGGCTTCCATTTGTACCAATACTGCGTTTATTGTATTACTATTAATAGAAAAAAGTTGAGTAAAATAGTTTCCATTGCAACCGGGGTTCCCCCATTTAAGCATCAACAGGATAATATTTGTTCTTTTGCTGACAGGATATATTGTGCAACGCATGAGGATACACGTAAAATGAAATTTCTGTACCGGCATAGTGGAATTACCACGCGATATTCTGTAATACCTGATTATAGCGCATTGGATGCCGACCGTCAGTTTTATGAAAAAACCGTTGACCTGGAACCCTTTCCCAATCTTGAAAAACGGATGAAATGCTATGCTGATAATGCTGCAATACTTTCTATAAAAACAATTGAAAAATGCATCGAAAGTAAAATTGAAAGTAATGACATCACTCATTTGATAACAGTAAGCTGCACCGGCATGAGCGCCCCTGGTTTAGACCTGGAGATAATGGAAACGATGGGCTTAAGACCCAATATTTTTAGAACTTCCATCAATTTCATGGGATGCTATGCGGCCATACATGCCATAAAAATCGCAGATGCAATTTGTAATACTAATAAAGATGCCAATGTAATAATTGTGTGTACCGAACTGTGTACCCTCCATTTTCAAAAAGAGAACTCGATAGACAATATCACTTCCACCCTCCTGTTTGCTGATGGCTGTGCCGCGGTTTTAGTGCAGTCTGGTGATTCAACTATCAAAGGATTTACTCTAAAAAACTTTTATTCGGAAGTAGAATTTAAAGGCAAGAAAGACATGAGTTGGAAACTTTCATCAAAAGGATTTTTGATGACGCTATCGGGTTACGTACCGGACCTCGTAAAGGAAGATTTTAATTCGCTGGTAGAAAAAGCTTTGAAAAATGCCTCTTTAAGTAAGCAACAAATCAGTCATTGGTGTATTCATCCCGGTGGAACAAAAATATTGGAAGCAATCCAAAAAAGTGCCGGACTTACGAAAGAGAAATTGCAATATTCTTATGATATATTAAACGACTACGGTAATATGAGCTCCCCCACCGTATTATTTGTTTTAGAAAAAATAATGCAGGAATTACAAAATAATTCGCCGGAAACAGAAGCTACGATTTTATGCGCCGCATTCGGACCCGGACTAACAATGGAAACCTTTATTGCCAGTTATGATTAGCCTGAAGTTGCGATCATATCGAAAAGAACTGTTGGATAATGAAGATATTCCTTTCGCTGATATCCGGCAAAATATGAAAGAATTAAATATCATCAATACGCATCTCGGCGGACACTCCATTACAATTGACGGCATAAAAAAAATCCTCAAAAACTCTCCAGGGAATAAACCAATTACGGTTTGCGAAATTGGTTGTGGCGGCGGCGATAATTTAAAAGCAATTGAAAAATGGTGCCGTATTAATTCAATTAAGGCAAATTTTATTGGCATTGACATAAAAACAGAATGCATTGAATTTGCAAAACAACAATTCGATTCCATTAATGCAAAATGGGTTACCGCCGATTATAAAGATGTCCGGTTTGGAAACAACAAGCCAGATATTATTTTTTCCTCACTTTTTTGTCATCATTTTACAAATGAAGCAATTGTAATGATGCTGCAATGGATGAAAGCAAATGCAACAAAGGGATTTTTTATTAATGATCTCCACAGGCATCCCCTGGCTTACTATTCCATTAAAACAATAACCCGCATTTTTTCTGGCAGCTACCTTGTTAAAAATGATGCCCCGCTTTCTGTAGCGAGAGGATTTACAATGAATGAATGGAAAACCATTTTCGATGAGGCGGGCATTTCCAATTGTAACATTCAATGGAAATGGGCATTCAGGCATTTAATCACTTGTTGTGATCCGCCCTCCGCCCTGACTATTGATTCACCCATTGGAGATAACGAAACGGCCAGGGACGCAAATAACCCTGCCAAATACGATGTTTCCATTATCGGTGGCGGGCTTGCGGGCCTTGCATTGTCAATTCAACTAAAAAACAAGGGCTATTCCGTTGTACTGTTGGAAAAAGAACAGTATCCTTTTCACAAAGTTTGCGGCGAGTATATCAGCCTCGAAAGCTGGAACTTTCTGATTAGCCTTGGCTTACCATTAACAGAAATGGATTTACCCATCATAAAAAAACTCGTTGTGAGTTCGCCGGGTGGAAATTACCTGGAGCATGATTTACCACTTGGTGGCTTTGGTATAAGCCGCTACAGATTGGATCACGAGTTATATAAAATCGCTGTTTCAAAAGGAGTTGCATTGTATGATCAATGTAAGGTGGAAGAGGTTCTGTTTCAAAATGAACAATTTACATTGGAAACTACAGCGGGAGCATTTAAGAGTACAGTATGTTGCGGCAGTTTTGGAAAAAGAAGCAATATTGACATAAAGCTGGGAAGGGGTTTTATTACTCAAAAAAATAATAAACTCAATAATTACATAGGGGTAAAATATCATATCAAAACAAATTTTCCGGCTGATAGTATCGCACTGCATAATTTTAAAAATGGCTATTGCGGTATTTCAAAAATCGAAGATGATAAGTATTGCCTTTGTTATCTCACCAATGCGGCTAACCTTAAAGAGAATAATAATTCCATCCCTGAAATGGAAAAAAATGTGTTGTGTAAAAATAAATATTTGAAAGAAGTTTTTGAAAATAGAGAGTTATTGTACAAATCGCCTGTAACGATTTCCCAGGTATCATTTTCAAAAAAAACACAGGTTGAAAATCATATCTTAATGATAGGGGATGCAGCCGGTATGATTACACCGCTTTGCGGCAATGGAATGAGTATGGCATTACACAGCAGCAAAATTGCTGAAACTTTTATTGATGCCTTCCTTCAATTGAAAATGAGCCGTGATGATATGGAAACAGGATATGCAAAAAAATGGCAGCAAACATTTTCCAGGCGATTGGCTACCGGCAGACTGATACAACAGATGTTTGGTAAAGAATCTGTAACCAATCGTTTTATAAGTTTTATGAAACAGTTCCCTATGCTAACAAAAGCACTTATAAAACAAACGCATGGAAAACCATTCTAAATAATATGGGAAAAGTATTGAGCAATGAATGTTTGAATAACAATTGCCTATTGCTTATTGCAAATTGTACATTACCTCCTATCCCATTGCAGCATCTACCTTTTTCATTTCCCTGATGTGCTGCCGGGTTGATTTCAGGAATTTACTTCCTTTTGCAAACGACCAGGGTTTTGCTACATTCCGGCTATTGTATTTACTTATTTCGTACAATGCCTTCCAATGTTTCAATATCTCCCTGTAAGCACCAATCAATGTATAACCGGTATCATAAAAATGATTGGGTTCGGCACCACAACCGTTATATTCCAATATTGTAAAATTCCGTCCTTGTTTCAAATCTTCCACACTGGTACACATGATATCGTAACGGCCATAAAAAAAGTCATTTATGCCCAAACTTATATCATCAAATATCGACACCAATTGATCATCTATTTGACTTTTTAAATCAACAAACCGGGCACCACGGTTATGGTTAGCCGCATAACTTAGCATATATCTTTCCCCTTCAGGCAATACTTCATTCCATCTATCCTTATGTTTGTTATACAATTCACCTAATCTTTTACCGCCCTTTGGATGCTGCTCAATAAGAGATGCCAGGGTTTGTTTACCATTACCTGTTACCTGCAATGGAATTTTATGCAAAAAACCTGTCACCACCCCTTTTTTTGCTTTTGGATGCCGGATATAAAACACACTCACTTCCATTGGATAATGCACCATATCCTGTATAATATATTCCCACGGCATTAAAACGTGGTAATGCTTCAATGCCGCCTCATCATCAATCTTTCTCAATAAAATTCCCTGGCCACCTACCTCAGGTTTTACAATCAATGGATATTGAATTTTATGACGAATTAGTTTTTCCCGTATTTGAATAAAATCTTCTGCTGGTAATACATTGAAAGTAGCAGGAAAAAATGACAGGGGTAATAAATCGTACATCTCTTTTTTGGGCTCTCCTTCCATTCCCCCAAAAGTTAACTTTGGATTGCTGGCAGTAAAAAACCAAACGGAACCCGATCGTATAGTGTACCACAACCAAAAAATTGACATTGGTGTATAAAGTAATTCAAAAGGCCATGCTTCCCAATGCTTGATTTTATCAATTATTCCTTTAGTAATTTTCATTGAAACGCAAAATTAACACCTTAGAAGCAACTATTGTAAAGCATTCTAAATTTTAAGGGTCCCAATCTTGGAGTACAGGAATGCCTTTCCTGTGAAGGCTCTTTAGATAAAGGCTTTTACCAGGTACGTTGAATACATTAATGAATAAACAGGTAACATATCACATCAAACATTTAGTTACATTTGCTCTACTGAAACAGATTTCAATATGCATGTACCAACAATGGCGGAGATGATTGCGAATGGTGAAAAACCCGATATTTTATTTTGGGTAGGCTGTGCTGGTAGTTATGACCAGCGGGCACAAAAAATAACAAAGGCTTTTGCAACGATTTTAAATAAAGTGGGTATCAGTTACGCCATTTTAGGTAAAGAAGAAATGTGTACAGGCGACCCTGCGAGGCGTGCAGGTAATGAGTTTATGTTCCAGATGATGGCATACCAGAATATCCAGGTATTGAATGGGTATGAGATAAAAAAAATAGTTACTGCCTGCCCGCATTGCTTCAACATTCTAAAAAATGAATATCCCGAGTTGGGAGGAATTTATGAAGTGATCCACCATGCTACATTCTTACAGCAATTGATAGATGAAGGAAAAATAAAGATGATAGAAGGCGGTAGTTTTAAGGGAAAAAAAATCACTTACCACGATAGTTGTTATTTAGGAAGAGCCAATAATATTTATGAGGCACCACGCAAAGTATTAGAAGCTTTGGATATTGAGTTAGTTGAGATGAAGCGTTGCAAATCGAATGGACTATGTTGTGGCGCAGGCGGAGCTCAAATGTTTAAGGAAGAAGAAAAAGGAGATATCCGCATTAACTTTGAAAGAAGTAATGAAGCACTTGCAACAGGAGCGAATATTATTGCCGCAGCCTGTCCTTTTTGCAATACGATGATGACAGACGGAGTAAAAAATAATAACAAGGAAGATGAGGTAAAAGTGCTTGATATTGCAGAATTAATAGTAGCATCCATTTAAAACAATTAATTATGAATTTACAATACCAGGACCTGGTGCCATCAGATTTTGACAACTTATCCAGAGTTTGGATATACCAGTGCAGCCGTTTATTTTTTATTAGCGAAGCTTTGCAAATTGAGGAAATGCTGGTAAAATTTGTTGCAGAATGGAAAAGTCATGGCGAACCGGTAAAAGGTTATGCCAATTTGTTTTTTGGGCAGTTTATTGTTTTAATGGCGGATGAAACTTCTACTGGTGTAAGTGGTTGCAGCACGGATAGTAGTGTAAGAATAATAAAAGAAATAGAACAAAAGTTTAATGTAGCGCTTTTTGACAGACAGACACTGGCATTTGTGGTAAAAGAGAATATCCAGATTTTACCGATGTCTCAATTAGAATATGCAGTTAAAAATGAATTTATTAATGCAGACACACTGTATTTTAACAACACCATTCTTACAAAAAAAGAACTACTTCAACGTTGGATCATTCCAATAAAAGAAAGCTGGCTGGCTAAACGATTATCATTCCCTGAATTGATCAAATGATTCCATATATAAACCACGAATTACTCACTTAAGAGTTTTCGGAAACAAAAAAGACAGAAAATATTTCTGTCTAATTCAATTACTATTCATTGCATGCCCGTTTTAGATAACAGGGATTATTTTTCTGATGGATTACATTTTAGATAGGTCAACTTATCAATAGTAGCTTCAAGTCTTGCCAATTTGGTTTCTTCCTTTTTGGCGCCGGTTATCCAGGTAATATATTCCTTCTTATTAGTGGCAGAAAGGGTTTCAAAAAAAGCCTTTGCCGGCTTATTCTTATTAAATAATTGTTCCAGTTCAGCCGGAGTACTAACTGTATTGCGGTTGTCTATTTCCACACCTGCAATATCGTGAGAAATGGATGGTATCTTAACATGTTCTGTCTTTTTAAACCGGGTTGCTGTCCAGATACTATCCAACGTGATGAAACGAATACCTTCAAGACCATATTGGGAAATACATTCCCAATTGCAGTCCCTGGATAAATCGCTTACAATTTTAGAGGATACTTTTGGATAAGCAACCCACAATTTTGCATCCTGCTGCAATGCAGGCACAACATCCCTTAAAATATCTTTAAGTTGCTTATGGCTAATGGCGAAAACGAGTGCAAAATCAATTTTCCTTGATTTTAGCAGCGGGGTAACATTTTTTGCAAATGATAACTTAACAAATTGTTTTTCAACGGTGGAAGGAAGTCCTTGTATTAATAAATTTTTTTCATCCCTTAATTGCAATTTTTCTAATATTGACTGCGATGGTGCTAATACTTCCATGTAAAAAATTTTATGATTTATTAAAATTATACAAACAGATTACCAAAATATGGTCAAGAAAAATAAAACTCCTTCATAATCAATGTTAAAAACGACTGGCAAATACAGACAGGGTAACGGAATGAGGTGCAAATTTAAACTTAATTATTCACATAGAAACAAAAAAACTCCCCTTTTACGGCGAGTCTGTTAAAAACATAAATGAAATTTTATTTTGATACCGGTTTATAGTATTTTAATGCTGCAGGCATATATTCCTGTAAACGGGCTATCCGATTTTCATCAGACGGGTGAGTAGCCAAAAATTCAGGTGGTTTGTTGCCGCCCCCTGCCTGCGACATTCTTTGCCAAAAAGGAATA
>JBBQTL010000088.1:0-20311 GCA_038213285.1 Chitinophagales bacterium | reverse complement strand
ACTGCTTCGCTGCTTGCTTTGGTTGTGGTGACTTGTCCGCAGGATTGTAATTGTTTCAAGGGCATGTGTTTAACCCATTCTACATTAGATTCCGCTTGTGCTGATTCATCAAGCCTGGCAATCTTCTCCCGGTACCGGATTTCACGACTCATCCAAAAATCGGCGGCTATTCCCAATACTCTTTCGAGCTGTAAGGCTGTATTAAGTGTAATGGGTTCTTTACCCGTAATAAGGTCGTGTACTTTGGATGGCTTTTTTCCGAGACGCTCGGCAAGTTGTACCTGCGAGATTTTGTAATGCTCAATGGTTTCCAAAATCGTATCTCCGGGTGGGGATAGTAATTCTTTTTCGGTTGCTAATTTTTTGTTGGCCATGGTTCTCGATTTTAATGGTAATCTTCCTGCGCAGTAATGATTTGTATGTCGGTTACCTGGATGCGCTCTATGCTGCCGTCGGCTGTCATGGGTATCGGATGATGGTCAATTATAAAAATAATCCGGTGATTGGCTGAAATATCCAAGGCCCACTCGCCCTGCCGGTCGTTGGTTAAGGGATGGCAATTAGCCTGTGGGATAGAGCACAAGATTTTTAAATTGGGGGAAGCCTCAATATCTTCCATTCGCTGTGATACTCTTTTTGCGTTGGCTCCAAAGTTTTTTTTAATAGCTGCTGCACTCTCCAGTTTTTTCGCCAGTTTATTATTCCTGTAACGAATATTCATGCAAATATATTTTTAATTACTGAAAAAGGGTAATTATTTTTTAAAACTCATAACCAATCGATTTTAAGTTTTCCCGGATCTCCGCTTCCAATGTATGGCCCTTGCTTAATTGTTCCGCCAGCTTACTGGTTAGTGCAGCTATCTTGTCGCCAAACAAGATACCATCGTCTTCTTCGGCTTCGGTGCCTACATAACGACCGGGCATCAGTACATAATTGTTGTTGCGCACTTCCTCCATGGTAGCTGCTTTACAAAAGCCGGCAATATCCTCATACGACCCCCCTCCAGCTCCCCCCAAAGGGTGGAGAGAGCGCCAGTTGTGGTAGGTGTTTGTTATATTTTCAATGTCTGCATCTGCCAGTTCTTTATTGCGGCGATTGGTCATAAAGCCCCGCTTGCGGGCATCTATAAATAATATTTCGTTGCTGCGGTCTCTTAGACCACCCGGCCCTTTAAGCAACCCTCCGGAGGAGCGGAATTCTTTTCGATTGCGGGCCAAAAACCATAGGCAAGCTGGTATCATCGTATTATAAAACAACTGTGCAGGCAGGGCAACCATACAATCAATTAGGCCGGCTTCAATCATGGCCTTTCTTATTTCGCCTTCGCTGCCGGTGTTGCTGTTCATACTGCCGTTGGCCAGTACAATACCAGCGGTACCATTCGGGCTTAGCTTATGTATAAAATGTTGAAGCCAGGCATAGTTGGCATTGCCCACGGGCGGCACCCCGTATTTCCAGCGAATATCGTCCCGCAGTTGTTCGCCGCTCCAGTCGCTTATATTAAAGGGCGGGTTAGCCATAATGAAATCAGCTTTCAGATCTTTGTGGTGGTCGTGCAAAAAAGTATCGCCCAGTTCAATTTTGGTATCAATGCCCCGGATGGCGAGGTTCATTTTTGCCAGGCGCAATGTAGTGGGGTTGCTCTCCTGCCCATACACAGAAATGTCGCCCAGGCGGCCATCGTGTTGTTCAATAAATTTTTCGCTTTGTACAAACATACCTCCGCTGCCGCAGCAGCCATCGTACACACGGCCTTTATATGGTTCCAGCATTTCTACCAGTAACTTTACTATGGAGCCGGGCGTATAAAACTGTCCGCCACTTTTACCCTCTGCATCTGCAAACTGTCCGAGGAAATATTCATACACCCTGCCCAATAAATCTTTTGCTTTATGGCCTGCCTGGTTAAAGCCAATCGTACCAATAAGGTCTATCAATTCGCCGAGGCGTTGTTTGTTTAAATCGGGGTCGGCATATATTTTTGGCAAAACGCCTTTCAATCCCGGGTTGATCTTTTCTATTTCGTCCATGGCATCATCTACCAGTTTGCCAATCTCCGGCAGTTTTGCTTTGGATTGCAGGTAGCCCCAGCGTGCCTTTTCGGGCACATAAAAAATATTGTTGCTGGTGTATTCGTCCTTATCATTCAGGGTATGATACCGGGCTTGCTCTTCTTCCACATACCAATCGCTGGACGGTTCTTCCAGTTCAAGTTTCAACTGATCGTACCGGCCATTGAAGGCGTCTGAAATATATTTTAGAAAGATGAGGCCCAGCACCACATGTTTGTATTCAGCCGCATCCATATTGCTGCGTAGTTTGTCGGCAGCAGCCCAGAGGGTTTTTTCCAGGTTTTTGAAATCGTTCATATTGTTGATTGGTATAAGGATTAAGGCCGGGTAATGATTGTTGCAAAAGTAATGCCTCCCGGGCTTGCATCCATTTTTTCTGCCGGGCACCAGGCTCAACTAAATTGCTATAAACGGATGTAAACCATCAATGAAGGAACTTTCTTGCATTGCCGCAAGGATGCACAATATAAAGTAAATATGCAGCAAATGCATTATAAACATTACGGAGGTTTGACGGGTGTACAGCCTTTTTATTAATCTTTCATGTCATGCAATATAACTGGCAGGTGTTAGCCTGGCTATAAATTAAAACCGGGCAGCTTACCGCCTGTCCTGCCCCTCCACCAAGATATAATTGAACATTTTGCGGAAGCGGCCTTTTACCGCATCATCTTAGCAGCTTTCTATTTCGGCCGGGGTAAATTTAGTAGTGCGGTGCAGGCTGGTGAACCTGGTGTTTGCTAAAATTCCGGGTTTGAATGATGTTGCTGATGAAACCTGATTTGTTTGCTATTGTTGGTCTTAATCAGAAGCCCACTGTTGCCGTTGTGGTGTATGCAGGTCGGCCAGGTGGGTAAGCGTACCAACAACACGGCCATGTATCGGGAGTTAATCCTGCTGGGTTAAAATACCACAGCACCAGGCGCAGGAATGACGGGCAGGCTATGAGTGCAAGCTTTCTTGAGCCGGTATTTATTGATGTTGGAGTAGTATGTTATTTTAATTCAGGGTTGGTGATGTACCTGGATTAGTAACCACGCAGAAACAGGACGGAGACCTGCGCCTAAAGGCGGATGAATACAGGGACCCAAAGATTTTTAAGATAGTATGGTAAAAGGGCAGCAATTAAAAACAGAACTTAAAGGATGTAAACATCAAAATATCGCCATACCCCCCTCTCACTCCCCTACAAAAACCTCGTACACCGGGCTGAATAAAAAAACCTTTCCGGTGGCCACTTCCTCGCACTTGATACGCTTACGTACTTTTTCACCTTTTCGGAATATACGGCCGCCTTTGATTTTGAATACCGTGCCAAGGGGTAGTGCTTCTATTAAACTTGCCCCTTCCTTTTTTTCATCGTATTGATGCAGCACACGCAGGAGGGCGGTATCTGCACAACTGCTGGCGGCAGGATTTTGCAGGGTTTTTAATAAGGCTTTATGTATATCGGGAGGAAATATTTTTTTTAATAAAAATTGCGCCAGTACCTTACTGAATTCATTCTTCCACTCCTGGCCATGCGCCTGTACGCGGTGGCCGAATCGTTCGTAGGTAAACAGGTGAGCCAATTCGTGCAGCAGGGTAATTAAAAAAGAATATGTATTGAGGTTGCCATTTACGCTGATACGGTGGTTTTTATCAGCAAAGGAATTCCGGTAATCGCCCAGCACCGATTTACGCTCACGGGTAATAGTGAGTTGTACTTTATAATGTTGCAGGTAGTGCGCTACTTCTTCAAAGCTACCCTCCGGAAGGTATTGCTTCAACTGGTGCAGCGGAGCTTCCTGTTTAGGCATGCTGCTGTTTATTCAGTTTCGTGATTACTGCTACTTCTACTACAAGATAAATGAGGTATAAAAACATAGCCGCAAAAACAGATACCTTGCTAACGGCATTACCTGCCACCAGCCGGTATACAATTACCGCGGTGATCACTACCCCCATTTTTACCAGCATCCCACCCATTACGCTGCGTATAAAAACATTGGGATTGCTATTATTCAAAGCTTTTTGTTGCATAAAAAAAGCCAGTAAACTTACGAGAAAGAAAATGATATTGGCGATCACCAATACATCGGAATCGATTCCCCATTTAGCCAGTAAGTTTCGGGATGCAACTACAGATCCGCTAAAAATCACAAACAAAGTAATCAGCGGTATAATTAATTTATTTCGTGCATTCATGTATCCGCAAAGATATTTTAAACATTACTGATTCACAACATTACCCAATTCTTTATTTAGCTCAACTACACTGGCGCCCGTATGGCAGCAGCCATTAAAGCTGGCTGTTGGTTCTACCTGTAATTTGCCGGCATAAATATCGCCCCGGATATCACATTTGCCCAGCAACTGCAACAATTCCTTTATTTTGATCTGGCCGGTTACCTTACCCAATACATCCGCCTGCTGACCATTCAAATCCCCTTCCACCACACCTTCGGGGCCAATAAATATTTTTGATTTTGCGAATAGATTCCCGGTGAGGAGTCCATCTATCCGGATATCACCGTCGCTTTCGATATCGCCGTTAATAACGGTTCCGGCACCAATAATAGTGGTGTTGCCGGTGGATAAGTCGCCTGAAGAAGATTTAGTTTTTGCGTTAAACATAGATATAGGTTTTAGAATTTGAATATCGGTAAATAGCAGGTTAATCTTACTTATACATACGAACAGTTTCCATCCTTTAATTGTTAGCACTATGCAATAAAAGATACAAGTGTACTGTTTTTTTTTATTAAATCCAATCGTTCTTATCCTTATATCAACTGTTAGTTTCAATACTTTTTTTCAACTTAACAGAAAAATAACTTATCTCTTTATGTTACAATATACAGCATATTTATTCACTCATATTATCAACTTTTGGTAAATCCAGTTTATTGGTATCTAAAACCGGCACTTTTCCCTGCAACACTTTTTTGATATCATCAAAATATTGCTGCTTGTACTTGAGTGCATTTTCCATAGAATCGGTGCGAATTTTCAATTGCCTGAACTCTTTTACCTGCCGGGCATCTCCATAGCCTACGCCGGGAAGATAGTACTTGATAGGAGTAAATACAATGAGCGCAACCGTTAACACAGTGAGCAATACGAATACACTGCTTAATACAATATACACACTTAAACGACTTAACCGGAATTTCACCACTTCTTCATACGTGTCCTCATTCATCACTACCAGACGGTAACGATTTCTTAAACGTTTTAGTGTGCTGTTGGCATCCAATTTGGCCATAGATCATTTTTGCATGTTAAAAATAGGAAACCTTGAGCCATTATCCCTACTAATTCCCAAAAATGTCCGATATTTAACCGCTTTATTTAATCAAGATATTCATGTTGAAACGGATTTTTTTACCGACTCTATTGTTATTGCTTGCATGTACATTGCCGCATATTGTAATGGCCCAGGCTCCCGTGTGGACAATTGACCTGTTGGGCAAAGAGAAGAAACCGGAAAAGTTTGAAAACAGGAAATTAGGTTCTGAGAAAATGGCCGATAAAAAATTTACGGTGGTAAGGCATTTCTTCCAGAATAATTACACACATTACAATTATTATTACAACGCTAAAAATAAAATTAATGCTATAATTGAAAGAGCCAAAGCATCGCAAAAGGATGATTATACCAAACTGCTGAGCTACTATCCCTATTCGCTGGAAAATACAGCCAGTCAGAAATCTGAACTCGATTCTGTTATTTTTAAAGCTACGGCCGGCATTCTCCTGCACGACCTTAGAAATGACTGGATAGATAACATGTACCTGTTGATGGGTAAGGCATTTTTATTAAGAAAAGATTTTGATTCTGCAGCCGCTACTTTTCAGTTCATCAATTACAATCTTTTTCCCCGTAAAAAGCATGAAGAAGACAACCGGATTGTAGGTACCAGCGATGCGGCAAGCAACAGTGCTTTAAGTATTGCCAATAAGGAAAAACAGAATATCCTGCAAAAAGCCACTGCCCTCCCGCCCAGCAGGAATGATGCACTGATCTGGATGGCACGCACTTTAATAGAGCAAGATGAAACAGGTGAGGCGGCCGGTTTAATCAACACCCTGCAACACGATCCAAATTTACCCGCCCGCCTGCGAAACGACCTGGATGATTTAAATGCGTATTGGTTTTTCAAACAAAATATTTATGATAGTGCTGCCACCTACCTGGAAAGAGGACTTACCAATGCGGATAACAAACAGGATTTATCAAGGGCCGAATTTCTGCTGGCGCAGTTGTACGAAACTACCAGCCAGTTTGATAAGGCAACCGACTTTTATGAAAAAGTTTCCGTGCATACCGTAGACCCTTTGATGGACATTCATGCCAGGCTGAACAATGCCAAAATGCTCAAAACTTCCAACCCGGAAGAGCTTACCAACAGCATCAACAACCTGGTAAAGATGGCCAAGAAAGACAAGTTTGAAGCTTACCGCGATATCCTTTTTTATTCAGCCGGCGAATTGGCGATGCAAAAGCCGGATAGCAACCTGGCGGTTAGCTTATTCAATAAAAGTTTAGCATATAACGAAACCAATATCAGCTATAAAAACAAAACGTTTTTGCAATTGGCGGATATTGCATTTAACCAGCGGCAGTATCGATTAGCATTCTCATTGTACGATAGTTTGCAATCCGGCGATACCACACTCGATGACCGGATAGCTGCTATCCAGGAAAGAAGAAATGCACTGTCAAAAATTGTAGAAAAAATCATCATCGTGGAAAGGGAAGACAGCCTGCAGTTGATAGCAGCGATGGCACCTGCGGCAAGGGAAGTATTTATTAAGAAAATGGTGAAACGGTTGCGCAAAGAAAGAGGACTAAAAGAAGAAGAACCGGGCGCAGGCGGCGGCACCATGATTGAATTCAACACAGGACTGGATAAGAAGAATGAACCCGTCGATTTGTTTTCTGCAGGCAATAGCAAAGGCGAATGGTATTTTTATAATGCTTCGCTCAAATCAAAAGGGTTTACGGAGTTTAAGAGAAAATGGGGATCACGTAAAAACGTGGATAACTGGCGAAGAAAAAATGCTGCGGAATCTACTGACAATAATGCCAACTCCGCTATTGGGTTGAACATGGCACCCGGGGATATTGATAAGCCAACAGATACCAATGCAAATAACGGCGGCAATGCAGCCGGAGGCAATTCCGGTACTAATAATTCGCAGACCGGGGATATTAGCTTTGATGGCCTGATGGCAAACGTTCCGCTAACCCCGGAAAAAATGAATGCCAGTATCGCTTTGCATTCTTATAATTTATTTGAACTGGCAAAATTATATCAAAATGAATTGGAAGATTATGGGCAGGCCATTACTACCTTCGATCAGTCGTTAGTTCGTTACCCCGATTCCATGTACAATGGAGAACTTTACCTGGGCCTTTATTTTTGTTATACAAAACTTGGCCTTACAGCCAAAGCGGCTTATTATAAAAATCTGATCACCAAAAATTTTGCCAACAGTCACGCAGCGTTGATTATAAACAACCCAGCTGCCGCTAACCCTTCTGCAAAAAATGAGGAAGGCACCAAAAGATATGAAAACATTTATAACCTGTTTATAGAAGGCAATTTTGAAAAGGCTTTTGCTGATAAAAAACTGGCAGATAGCCTATTTGGCAATAATTACTGGAGTCCTCAATTATTGTATATCGAAGCCGTTTACCATATCAAACAACGTGCAGATAGCCTGGCAATTGGCGTACTCAGCAATATTGCCGGTTTGTATCCCGATGCAAAGCTTACGCCCAAAGCGATGCGCATGATTGATGTATTAAAAAGAAGGGCCGAAATAGAAGACTATCTCTCCAAACTGGAAATTACAAGGGCCAAAGATGATGAAGTGGTAAAAATAGATGACAGGTCGGTGCTGGTACGAAATGATTTAAACCTGATTAAATCGCCGGTGCGTAATATTGATACCAATACGGTTGGGATAAAACAGATGGACGCTTCAATGAAAAATGGCCTGGCCAGCAATGAACTACCAGTGGTAAGAGATACTGTAAAGACATTGATTAACCCGGCTACTGTTTCAGTAAATGCGCAGGCCGCTGTGGTCAACACCCGTATTGGTGGTGTTATTAATGCACCGGCAAAAGACAGCCTGAGAAAAGCCGGCACATTATTCTCCAATGGACCTTTTAGCATCAATATAGAAACGCCGCAAAACGTGATGATGATACTGGATAAGGTAGATGGTACGTATGTAAATGAAACAAAGAATGCTTTTACCCGCTATCTAAACGAAAGCTTCAGGGGCGAGCCCATTACAATCGTTAGAGATGCCATAGATAAAGACCGGACCGTATTGATATTTACTTCTTTTGCAAATGCCAATGCGGCATACCTGTTTTTGCTGAAAGTAAAAAAAGCGGCACCGGATGAAGTATCCTGGTTACCTGCCAATAAATATACTTTTTACCCGGTAAATGATGAAAATCTTCAATTATTAAAAACAAATAAAGATATTGCGGCTTACATAGCATTATTAAATAAAGTGTTCCCGGGAAATTTTTAGAAGGTGAAAGGAGGAAGGCTGAAGGTTGAGGGTTTAAGGTTGAAGGAGGAAGGGTATTGGTTAAAGTTTGGAGGTTGCTGAACCATCAACTTTCAACCATCAACGATCAATTATCAACTTTCAAGAATCAACTCTCAGCTATCAACTATCAACCATCAACCATCAACTATCAACCATCAACTATCAACCATCAACTATCAACCATCAACCATTAACCATCAACCATCAACTATCAACCATCAACCGTCCTTAGCATACGATGAAAAATAAAAAAGA
Source organism: Chitinophagales bacterium (assembly GCA_038213285.1). Lineage (GTDB taxonomy): Bacteria > Bacteroidota > Bacteroidia > Chitinophagales > Chitinophagaceae > Ferruginibacter. Next base: position 11,420 of record JBBQTL010000088.1, on the reverse strand, counting down.
CAACAAGACGATGAAAAAATCAGTGCAAATTTTATGGAGGCTGTTTTTTGGGGGGCTGGGCCTGGTAGTGCTAATATTTATGCTGGCTAATTTTGGTGCATTTGGAAAAATGCCTTCGCTGGAAGACCTTGAAAATCCGGAAGCCGATCTTGCAAGCGAAGTATATACCAGTGATGGAAAAATGATGGGTAAATATTACGCGGAAAACCGGAGCGAAATAAAATACAATGAAATTTCTCCCAATATCATTCATGCATTGGTAGCCACCGAAGATCAAAATTTTTACGACCATTCCGGTATTGATGCCCGGGCGGTAGCAAGAGCAATTTTAAAATTAGGAACAGCAGGAGGCGGTAGCCCCATTACCCAGCAACTGGCAAAGATGATGCTTGGCCAGGGAAGGGGAAATGTACTAAAAAGAGGCGTTGAAAAAATTAAAGAGTGGATCATCGCTGTAAAACTGGAGCGTAATTTCACCAAGGAAGAAATCATTACCCTATACCTGAACAGGGCACCCTGGGGTAACAACTACGGTATCCGGAACGCAGCCAAAACCTATTTTCAAAAAGAACCGGCCGAACTGAATATTGAAGAATCAGCCGTGTTGGTAGGCATGCTGAAAGGTTTTATTTATGAGCCCATCCGGCACCCCACTGCATCGCTGAACAGGCGCAATACGGTAATAGAAAGAATGGTGGATGCCAAGCAACATTATCTTACGGAAGCACAGGCTGCAAAGCTGAAAGCCAAACCATTGATCACCAATTACAAAAAAGTGGATGACAATGTGGGTATTGCTCCCTATTTCCGGGTGGCATTGGCAGAGCGGATGAAGGAATGGTGTAAAACACATACCAATCCAAAGACCGGTGAAAATTACGACCTCCACCGGGGTGGACTGAAAATATATACCACCATCGATTCCAAAATGCAGCAATATGCCGAAGAGTCGGTAGTGCAACACATGCCGGTAATACAGCGAAAACTGAATAGCCTGTTGAAAACCAATGGCGACCGGATGTGGAAGGCCCGTGAAGGTATTATTGAAAACGCCATGAAAAACAGCGAACGCTGGAAAAGTATGGCGGAGGATAAAATAAAACCAGGTGATATCAGGAAATCCTTTTTGGTGCCGGTAAAAATGAAAGTATTTGCCTGGAATGCAAAACGGGAATTAGACACTGTAATGACGCCAAGAGATTCCATTAAGTACCACAAGCAATTAATGCAAACCTCTTTTGTAGCCATGAACCCTAAAACGGGTGAGGTAAAATGCTGGGTGGGTGGCATCGATTTTAAATGGTTTAAATACGATCACGTTACGGCCAGCAGGCAGGTAGGATCTACCATTAAGCCTTTGATATATGCGCTGGCTGTGCAGGACGCCGGCTATACCCCGTCTACGATCATTCCCGGCGGACCGGTACAATACGGCAAGGAAGTAAGAACCTTTAGCGGTGGTGGCGGAACACTGGCCAATTGCCTTGCCTATTCAAAAAACACAGCCGCTGTAAGAATGACCAATATGCTGGGGGTAAACCGGATCATCGACTTTGCAAAGTCTGCCGGCATTACCGCAAAATTGGCACCCTTTCCTTCGCTTGCATTAGGCGCCGCTGAAATCCCCCTCTTACAAATGTTGCAGTCGTACACCATGTTTCCCAATAAAGGCTTTAGTACCGAACCCATTTTTATCAGCCGGGTGGAAGATAAAAACGGCAATCTGCTGGAAGATTTTACACAGATCGCCAGCAAGCAGTTGATCAGCGAACAGGATGCTTTTACCATGGTAAAATTAATGCAGGGTGTTGTACAAATCGGTACCGGCAGATCGCTCAACAGCTATGATATACCTGCGGAAAAAGCGGGCAAAACAGGTACCACCAACGATAATACCGATGGCTGGTTTATGGGTTACACACCCGAGCTGTTGGCAGGCACCTGGGTTGGTTGCGATGATCCCTTCATCAGGATATATGCAGGTACCAGCGGTGGTAACGAAATGGCTCTTCCAAAATGGGGCTATTTTATGAAGAAAGTGTATGCTGATAAAACCCTGCCTTATGGAAGAACATTGAAGTTTGAAGAACCAGCCGAGATGGTGAATAATCCCGTTTACGCCGATCAGCGCTTTGAAAGCATCGTAAACGAAGGCGACGAAAATGCTGATGACCAGGGCAATGGCGATGCCAGCGATTTTACCAATGAACCTCTCACCGATATGGGCGCCCCTGTCGTACCCATTGAAAGTGAACTAAGCACAGTAACTCCCGATACAAATAACAAGGTGAAACCGAAGGTACCCAACCCAGGTTTACCCGTTAAAACCGATGATAAAAAAGATGGAAAACCGGTAACTCCTGCAACCATTAAACCGGAAGATAAAAAGGGGAAATTAACCCTGCCCCCCGCAAAGCCCGGCGATAAAAGTAAATTGCCGCCAGCTAAAATAGATAAGCCGAAGGCTAAAGAAAATGATTATTGAGTGTTTAGGTACTATCCTATTTGGTGAGATCGTTAGCCGTGGGAGTGCAGGATAGAAAGAAAAAACTTCCATCCATGCTCCAGGCACAGTATTATAACGACAGGCGCAGGAATGAGGCGTGGGCAAGGTGCAGATGGCTTCCTGTGCCGGGCGGTTACTAATGCATTAGTAGAAATAGAAATAATAAAACAACAAAGCCCCTACCAGGCCTGCGGCAGGCGCACAACTTCTGTGTTTGCCAGGTTATTAGGAATTGAGTTTAATATTGCGTCAATAATATTTACAGACAAAAGGATTGTCGTACATTTTGATTCCGTTTAGTTTTTAATGCTAAGAGTACTTGCCAAATTTATCCCGGCGGGCAATGTCATTTAGTTAAGCCCCATAGGAGCTTCGTGTTTATAATTAACCATCATTCTAAGCACAGGCTCCGTAGGTGCTTCGTAAACTACGTGGCACCTACGGAGCCGAATACCAATCATTGACAAATATTTCTATAAACACGATGCCCCGATGGAGCAAAATTCCTTAAATTAGTGAAATTGCCCGGCAGGGTGGTTGTCACTTTAAAAATCTGAAATCACCAAGTTATTACAAAACCCAACCGGAACATGAATAAGTTTGACAGATCAAACAATTTAAACAATAAAACAGCGTACCAATGATTTCAAAAATTATCCAGGCAACGTCTGACTGTGAAATTATAAGTTCAAGAATTGTGAATGCTTCAAGAGACATTGTTTATGCAGCCTGGACTGACCCAAACCATTTAAAAACCTGGTAGGGACCGGCCGGATTTACAAACACTTTTAACGTATTTGATTTGAGGCCCGGTGGTAAATGGCGTTTCATTATGCATGGACCCGATAAAGGCAATTATCGGAACGAATGTGAATTTATAAAAGTAGACAAACCAGCACTGATAGCCTGGCAACGCTTATCCCAACCGATATTTCAAGTGGTTGCAACATTTGAAGAAGTATCCACCGACCAAACAAAAACTGTTTTTAAAATGCTTTTTAATTCAGCAGGCGAGTGCAACAAGGTAAAAAAGTTTGCAGTTGACAAAAACGAAGAAAATTTTGACAGCCTTGAAATTGAGTTAGCAAAAATGACTTCGTAAATCAAAACAAAATAATTCACAGACAATCACATCATCAATCCAGCAACAACTAATGATAAAAAGAGAAAAATTGTTGGCTTTAGTAGTTTTCCTGTTCATCATTCTGAACAATCCAATCTTTTCCCAGGATGCGGCGAATAAAAAAATCCTTTGGACGGCTGACTGGAGTTCAAATGGGGAATACATTGCAATAGGTGGAAACATGGATACGTTGAAAATTTATTCGGCTAAGGATTTGCAACGCTCCAAATCCTATCTTATAAAAAACACCATCACCTCAGTAAAATGGCATCCATTTAAAAACATACTTGCCGTCGGAACACAATTTTCAGGCGATAGCGTTCGCATTTTCAATTTTGACACCGATAAGATCATCAAATTAAAAGGGATTTCCCCAGACGGAGTAAGAGGAATAGATTGGAATTATACAGGCGATTTTTTAGCAGTTGCGGATAACGATGCACAGATTTCAATTTTTGACATAAACGGTAATGCAATCCGAACAATCAAACATGAAAACACGAAGAGCATCACTTCAATAGATTGGCATCCCGGAAAAAATATCTTTACAACAGTGGGCGACAAAATTAGAATTTTTGATGTTGATGGCACTTTATTAAAAACAGTTAAGCATAGGCAGGAAGATGTTCTTTTATTAAGTGTTGCCTGGCATAATTCAGGTGATTATTTTGTAACTGGTGATTATGGTGACAACCAATATGACTACAAGCCCCTACTTCAATTTTGGAATGCAAACGGAGATTTATTAAAATCAATCAGTGTCGGCATAGGAGCATACCGAAATTTAAGTTGGAACTCAAAAGGAAATAAATTGGCGACTGCCAGTGATGCTTTAAGAATATGGGATAAGCAAGGTAGTCTCATCTCTGAAGGTAATTCTAAAGACCAATTATGGGGTGTATCCTGGAATAAGAAAGGGAACAGAATAGTTACTTCAAGCCAGGAACAACACATTACAATTTGGGACAATAAAGCAGACATAATATTAACAAGGGAATGAAAAATACCACCACTAAAATCGGTTTTGCAATAGTCTGGCTGAACGTTGTAACTTCGGCTTCCGTTGCGCCCGGGTGCAGAAATTATTTTCCTTGTCCGCTTGTTGCCACGCTTGCAGTGCTAACAGATATCCCGGAAGAAGAAAGGTGTATCAGTATATCGCCGGATGTTATTGTGCCGCCGGATGATCCAGGAAAAATTTAAATCAACACACAATGAGTAGGCTGAATTTATTAATTAAAATTAAAGCTCCGAAAGAGAAAGCATGGGATGTTTTATGGGACGATACCACCTACCATAAATGGACCAGCACCTTTAGTGAAGGTTGTACTTGCTGCCAGACCTGGAGTGCCGATTAAAAGGAGGAAATGAAAATTGATTAATGCCAGCGATTACTAAACGGTTTGTTTGGAAATAGCATACCTGGAAATGGGAATATCCTGTAAATATGAAACTGGTTAAAAAATATTTTACTGTTACGGATGATTTGGAATGATACATTGATTCAATGGGCAATAAATATAATTTTGCATTTGGCCTTAACTGGAAAGAGGTGATAAATAATAGCAGGGTGTTGAATTACAGGAAGCGGCCAAAAATTAAATAATAAAGCGGAACACTAAAGTGCTTAACAACCATCACGATTTAAATATCTGTCTATGTTTTATTTGATTCATTTTCAATTAAAGAAGAGCGTTGTTCTACTCACACTGGTATTGTTAATATATTCTCCTCTTCAATCCCAACGTCCAAATATTATTTACATTATGACTGATGATATGGGCTATGGAGACTTAAGTGGTTACGGACATAAAGGTTATGCAACCCCCAACCTGGATAAACTGGCTTCGCAGGGAATTAAATTTGTGAATGCTTATTCTGCAGCACCACTCTGCACACCAACACGGGCAGCGTTTATGACAGGGCGTTATCCTGCAAGAACGCCTGTTGGTTTGATTGAACCGCTTACTTCCACCGAAAGAGATAGCAGTTTTGGATTAACGAACGCCTATCCTTCCATTGCCACTTTAATGAAAGCCGGTGGTTATGAAACCGCACTAATAGGAAAATGGCATGTAGGTTTTCTTCCGCAACATAGCCCGGTTAAAAACGGGTTTGATTATTTTTTCGGCATTCGACATGGTGCCGCTGATTATATATCACACAAAAGCGATGCAAAAACACATGACCTTTATGAAAATGATTCGCTTGTGTACCGGGAAGGTTACATGACAGATTTACTTTCTCAAAAAGCAGTTGGATTTATTAAACAAAAACATACCGGGCCTTTTTTTCTTACAGTTAATTACACCGCTCCTCATTGGCCATGGCAGGGCCCTGGAGATAAAGCGTATGCAGATTCGGTTAATTTTAGAAAAGGAGGTTCTACTGCTATTTATGCTGCTATGATGAAAAGCCTGGATGATGGCATTGGAAACATTATGAAGACATTGGATGATGAGCAGTTATCTAAGAAAACAATGATAATTTTTACCAACGATAACGGAGGAGAAAGGTATTCAGATAACGGAATACTTACAAATGCAAAAGGTACATTATGGGAAGGTGGAATAAGGGTACCTGCGTTTGTTAGATGGACAGGCAGGATTAATGCTGGTGTAATAACGCAGCAGGTTGCCGTCACAATGGATTGGACAGCTACGATTCTCGCAACAGGAGGTGCAAAAGCCCATCAGGATTTTACTTTGGATGGAATAGACCTGACGCCAATATTACTTACCCCTGAAAAAAATATAGAACGAACCATTTACTGGCGAATATTTCAGCGGGACAAACAAAAAGCTTCCAGGGATGGAAACTGGAAATACTTACAGGATGGGAAAGGAGAATATCTCTTTAACCTTGCTACTGACCAGGAGGAGAAACATGACCTTAAAACAAAAGAACAAGCTATTTTTAACAGATTGAAAAAAAATTATGCAGAATGGGAAAAGACAGTCCTGGTACCCATTCCGTTATAAAATTGGATACTCAAAATTGAATGAGGATGTATGCTGACAGTATAAATATTATCGGATCGCTGCAATTAATTATTATAACTGCTGATAAGGCCATTGCGATTCACTTACAACTACATTGAAAAATTGAGCAGGTTTAAAATTTTCGCTATTTATTTCATTTTTGTAATGATCTATTTTTCAGAGTTGAATTTTTATTATCCAATCATGGTGTAAGAATTTTTTGAAAGAACGTTTATTGCGACTGTTTTGCTGCTGATCACTTTAGAACAAACATTTGCAATTAAGTCCTTATTTAAGATGTCGCAATTTAAGAAGTTGTCTAAATTTGGATTGATCCCCTACAGTTTATATTGCTTGCATTTTTATTGGGATTTTGATTACGACCACCTTAACAAAAGACTTTCAATCAATACGCAATTATGGTAGGTTTTCCTGGTTGATACGCCCATTGCATTCATCCTGACCATCTTAATCAGTAAGATAAGTTACCGGTATTTTGAAACCCCATTTTTAAAATTGAAAGACAGGTTTGCATATATCACCAAATAATGTATAGGTTGCAAACTGGTAGATTTAATAATAGTACTTTTACCGCTGTCCCGTTGGTTCGGAGTTGAAATTATTATGAATGATTTAATCGGTATCTTGTACATCACAATTCCGGATAGTTAGCGAATGAAGCATTTATACCCTGCAGTACCAAATACCAATACCCTTAAACGAACATGCAAAACGGCTTAAAATTTTTATGCGAACATTCATTTTAACCTGTGCGATTTTAGGCTTAAACCGCACCAATGCCCAAGAGACACAAAATAAATATTTTTTTAAGGAAGTTGGCTGGTCAATTATTTTACCTGCAGACTTTAACCTCGTTGACGCATCCGATGATGCGGCCAGAAATGAACGCGGCAAAAAAGCAATGGAAAAAGCAAATAATGTTATAGCGGATATTTCACAAACCCGGACATTAATAAGTGCCACAAAAAATACTTACAATTATTTTAATGCTACCATTACACCATTTAATCCAAAAGAAGACGGTGACTATAAATTCGTTAATCAGCAGGTGAAGGACATTGCCTACAAGACTTTATTTCAAAAAATGCCCGATGCTAAAATCGATTCATCTACAAGTATTATAACTATTGACGGGTTAGTATTTGATAAATACCAATTGACAATCTCAATAAAGAACAAAGTATTGTTCAATATGTTATTGCTGACAAAATTTTACAAAGGCTTTGACTTTGGTATCACTTATTTATACCTGGATGAAAAGACAAAAGATGAAATGGAAACCATGTTACAAAACAGTAAATTTAGTAAACAATAAAATAGCAGTCATTCATCCGTTAAATTAAATCGAAAACAAAATGCCCCGCTAAAAATATTTCAGCGGGGCATTTTGTTGGCCAGCATTAATACACCAGGCATATCATTTTGTAACAATGAAGTAAGCTTTGCCAATCCAACACTCATAATCATTACACCCCTACCGCATCAAATACATTTTCCCATATCCTTTATTAAAAAATTTATCGGTTTGTTCCCCTTCGGATTTATATTTATCCAGCGACTTTCCATTCAAATTGGTCAATACCCGGTAGAGGTAAACACCATTTCCGAGCTTTTGTCCATACATATCAGTGCCATCCCATTTAAACTCCGTAATGTTGCGGCCAATATGAATGTCGCCCAGTTCGGCTTTGGTAATTTCCCTCACAATTTTACCAGTAATGGTCAGTATTTGAATCCTCATATTCTGGGGCACTTCACTTCCGGTTAGGGTAAATACAAATGCGGTAGAGCTTGTGAACGGGTTAGGATAGTTAAGCATATTGCTGATCATCGGTGTGTTCAGCACACTGAAAGTTACTTTGTATTCAATATTACCTGCCTTGTTGCCCACCAGGTCTTTACCCGATATCTTCAATTCATATTCTCCATCTTCCGGAAAGAAGGGCGAGAACTCTATCGACGCCGTATTATCACCACCGGAAGCGGCTGGAATAAAACGCATTTTATCTCCGAAGTAAAAATTACGATATACATCACTTGGATCTCCCGGAAAATGCACCTGCACTTTCATAGAGGCCGTATCACTCAACAACAGGAAACGGCTTTCATCTTTTAGCTTCACCAATATGCGTGGTTTGGATGCAACAATATCCCGGTTTAAAATATGCACGCCATCAAAGGTTACATCCAACAGGGGATTAAATTTATCCTCTTTCACATAAAAGTTTTTAAACAGGAAATTATTAAAGAGATACTGTTCCGGTTGTGCATTATCAGGGTTAACCATTACATACATCGTATTCATACCCGGATAACTTTTTGTATCGAAACTATACGCGACGATGATGGTATCGCCTGCCACCAGCGCTTTCTTTTTGGGAGCAAAAATGACATGCGGTGTATTATTGCGATCGGTAATAATAAATTTAACCGCCAAACTATCAAAAGCAACTGTGCTGATATTCTTGAAGGCAAGGGAGAAATTAATTTTTTCGCCCTGCTCTACAGTATCCTTCATCGAAAATAAAATATTGGGAGCCACAGCACCTTCCGGCAAATAATCCGCATTAATGCGCCAGTAACTTAACTGGTTGGGAGTTGCCCAGTTTACATCGCTGCTTAGCATCTTCAGTTTGATGTATGGGTATACCGATGCATCCACAAAAGCCAGTGAAGTATCCAGGGCAGGATACAAAGTGGTTAACAGGTTTTGAGCTCCGTTTGTTTGTACACCATATACTTCCACCTGCACGGTATCACCGGCGCCGGGATCAATATTCTTACCTCTCCAATGTAGGGAGCTCCATTTTTTAGCCGGTCCAAAAGCAGGTGATTCAATTGTTCCTGCATTAAATTTCGTAACTACGGGGATGATATTGGTTACATAAGCATCCGCCGTAGCACCCATTATTTGAGCTGGCACAAAGCTGCTTACATTTTTTCTATAGAAATAAGCGAATGGCAGGTTCTGATAAAAACTATCAATGGTGTTAAAACCAATGGCCTTTAATTTATGGTATAATGAGTTTCCAGCTCCAAGGTTTACCTGGTCTGTTTTCCACTGATCAATAAATGAAGTATTGCTGGTGATTCCCAGGTTGGTGATGGATACATACATGCCCGCAGGGATACTATCGAGGAAATCCATTGCTCTTTTTCTGTAGATTGGATCATTATAAGGGAATTCAAAGAAATACCTGCCTCCCACCTGGTTGGAATTGCAAACCGGCCAGCTACCAAAACGCCCGGATCCGGCTGTGTTTTTATTTAGCCATGGCTTCAGCAGCACACTATCAAATACCATAAACTGAAGCGAACCATACCTGCAGCCGTAATTTTCCAACTGGTCAAAATCAAGTTTTACATTGATCCTGTCAAAATCGAAATAAGGGTACAAGCCAGTGTTCACTACTATGGTGCGTAAGGATTTCCCAAAGCGGAATACCCTGTCTGCATCAAGGCTGATGGAGCTGCTGTAAGTACTTTTCCGGTGCTGAAAATAATGTGACTGGTTAAAGCCCGTACCACTATTTGCCAGGAACACAAAAGAAGAGGAATTCCATATCTGCTGCCCGTTGTTAACAGGTGCTACCGAAGTTCTCCAATAGTAAACGGTGCTATCTGCCAGCGTGATATTGCCCGGCACAAACTCTATCAGCCCACCCACCCCATTTGCACTGTACTGCTTTTTGAAGGGAGAATTAAATAACTCTGTTGTATCAATTTCCATCAGGTACTGTCGCACACCATTCAGCGGATTGGCGGTAGAAGCTACAAACTTATTGTTTTGCTGATTGATGATTGAAAAATTGTAAGGAGATACCGGCCGTATTTCATCTTCAAAAATGAACAGTTCCTTTATAAAGGTATTATTGGTTTCAGATGACTCCGTTACTTTATTGTCGGCATCGAGGGTAAAAATTAATTTATTCAACCCTTTGTCGGTAGCGCCGTTGATAGGAATATTAAGATCCAGTGAATCTGCATACCCAATACCGGGTATCATCTGGTTGTACACAATCTGGAGGGAGTCATTTGGCAGTCGCCTTGACACCGTAACCCTGATGCTGTCACCCACTTTCTTTCCAAGATTGAGCATTTTTACTTTTACATTAAAATTGTTGTCGGCTACCGTAACAATGGATGGGCTTATTTTAATAAGCTGATCTTCAATAGCATAGTCCGGCAATGCAAAGGTGTTAATTTTAATGGCAGGATCACCGTTCAGGTTTAGTTGCTCCAGGTGAATGCGGGTATAATAATCCAGAGACTGAGAATTACCTCCCAGGGTTTGATTCACGAACTTCATTTGATTGCCAATGGTATTACCATACATCGTGCGGGAAAATGCTTCAAATAATTTTGTGTTGTAAAAATTTAAAAACGGTGGTATTCCCAAATGAGTACTTGCCAAAAAACCAATACTGCCCCGCTGGTCGGCCAACACGAATTTTTCTGAAAGTGTACTATTACCGCTTAAACGGGCCGGATCAAAAGTGAAATTGTTACCGGCACTACAACCACTCACGTTAAAGAAAGGGTACTTTCCGGCATTGGAGTAATTTTCAGGACTGTTAAGGTTAAAGGCCAGCGTATTGGCGGAAGAGTGGCCAAAGTATTGTATAAAACTAGTGCCCTCATTAATCAGTTGTTCAATGCGCTCGCCGCTTGCCTGCACCACCGCAGCAGTAGATTCTTTTTGAAAGACTTCTACTTTAGCTCCCAGCAAAGAATCTTGTGCAATTGCCCCGTAACTATTTAAATAGCTGGTAAACGACCTGTTTTCATC
>JBBQTL010000087.1:0-20335 GCA_038213285.1 Chitinophagales bacterium | reverse complement strand
TGCCAGGATGCGATGAAATTATAAGCTTGTATCATGCTGCATTAAATTAAAAATGTTGAAGACCACTACAAAATATGAATCTGTTTTGTTTGTTTAATCATGAAAACAATCATTTAACATGGAATTTGTTACATGATAATCGATATGTATTCATAAAAAGTAAATTCAATACATGTGAAAGTGAATATGAATCAAACAATGTTCAAATCAATAATCAAAAATAACAAGGGTAGCGAAAATTAAGCTTTTAAACGGAATACGAATTGCTCATTAATTAATATTGATAAGGGTATTTTCATTAATTTAGTTAGTCTTATTAAAAAGAAAATGAAAACAATCGGATTAATTGGAGGCACATCATGGCATTCCACTATTGAGTACTACCGTATCATAAATGAAACGGTCAATAAGCGGGCTGGTAATAATACTTCTGCTAAAACCCTTCTTTATTCGGTTGATTTTGGTGAGATTGTTGTACTTACAGAAAAAGGAGATTGGGAGGGAATTGCAAAAATATTATGCGACGCAGCACAAAAGCTTGAACTGGCAGGGGCGGAGTGTATTTTATTGTGTGCAAATACAATGCATATAAATGCTGGGAAAGTTCAGGCTTCCATAAATATTCCTCTCATACATGTAGCAGATATTACTGTGCAGGCAATACAAGAGCAGCAATTAAGTGCCGTGCTTCTGTTAGGAACAAAGAATACCGTGTTTGGAGGGTTTTATTTACAACGGCTTAGGCAGTATGGCATTGAAACATTCATTCCTGGTGGAAATTTGCCGGATATCATTAATTCAACTATTTACAATGAATTGGGAAAAGGTATCTTTTTACCCGAAACGAAAAAAATATATCTTGATATCATCGGAGACTTCGTTTCGCAGGGTGCCCTTGGAGTTATATTGGGATGCACAGAAATACCACTTTTGCTAAATCAGTCCGATTGCACCATTCCCTTATTTGACACCACGATGTTGCATGCAACAGCCGCCGTAGATTTTGCTGGTTGGTATTAGCTGGCTTTCTGTTTCAATTTCGTTTAAAATTTAATAAATTACAATTCTAAATTTAAGCAAGTGATGTTAAAACAGGTTCCACTGGTTGCTTTATCCATACTGGTGGTATTTCTTTTTAATACGCTGAATGCTGCCTCGCAGGAAGTTCCCGAACTCAAGGACACTTTTTTTTTATCTAAAAAGAAAGGGCTTTTAGGAAAGCTTGGAAAGAGTATTTCTGTTGATCCGCCGGGGGCTGATCCCATTAAAGCAGCTAACCCCTACCTGGTTCATTCAGGGAAAACCATTCGCTTTATTGCAATACTCAGTTTAGGTTTTGAAAGAAGTATTTATGATACAGGCCGGATAAAAAATACATTCGGGGTAGTAGTCGCCAATGCATTTCATAAAAATACCCGGGAAAAAGTAATCACCAACAACCTCTTTTTCAAAGAAGGCAGTAAACTAAATCCATACCTGGTAGCCGATAACGAGCGCCATTTACGTGACCAGGTTTATATCCAGGATTCCCGGATATTGGTGGAAGCAGTACCTGGCAGCACAGATTTAGTGGATGTAATTGTAATTACAAAGGATGTTTTTTCAATCGGAGGGAATGTGAATATCAATGGGGTGGATAGGTTGAAAATAGGTGTAAAAGAAGAAAATGCCGGAGGCAGTGGTTCTAAAATTTCTGTGAGTACATTTTATGAAAGAGACCGGAAGCCCAATTTTGGATACGGAGCTGAGATAATTAAAAGAAATATTAAAGGTTCATTTATTAACTGGAGTATTGGTTTTCAAAATTACAAAAATGCGTTCAACAGTAACCGGGGTGAAGAGACTTATGTTTATACGCATTTCGAAAAACCACTCGTATCGCTATATATACCCTGGATAGGGGCCGCAGACTTTTCATTTAGTAAAACATCAAATGCATATTTGAAAGACTCTTTATATCAACGCGACTACAAGTATAGCTACTACAATGCAGACGTGTGGTATGGTTATAATTTTGGCAATAAAAAATTACTTACAGAGAATAATTCAAAACGAATAAGAGAGTTTCTGGCTATCAGGGGGTTTAAACAGCGTTTTAACCAATTACCATTAAGCAGCATTCAAAACTATGACTATCGTTATGCAGATGTTTCCGGTGTATTGCTTGCATTCAGTGTGTTTAGACAGGATTATTACCGTACCAGTTTTATTTATGGGTTTGGAAGGAATGAAGATGTTCCGGAAGGCTACAGCGCCTCTTTAATTGGAGGTTGGATTGATAAAGACAAACGAAAAAGATCTTATTACGGCATTGATGCCCAGCGCAGCCATTTCAATAAAAAGGGGTTTTATAGCTCTTATACTTTTAGGTTTGGAGGCAATAAATATGAAAATAAATGGGAGGATGTGGATTTGTTGATGGGCATAGAGCATTTTACCAGGTTAAAGAAAATAGGAGGTAAATGGCTCAATCGGAATTTTTATAGTGCATCTTTTACCAGGCAGATAAAACCCGTATTAAATCAACCATTATTTATCCGGAGTGCTTTTGGTCTTCCATATTATCATGATGATGGAACTTTATCCGCCGATTTCCGGGGAACTGTGAGAGGTGAGATGGTGTTTTTTAATATGCAAAAATTCTGGGGTTTTAGAACGGCCCCATTTATATTCGGTGATATGTGTGTAATTAAACCAATTGACCAATCATTCAATAAAAGCGAATTGTATAGTGGGTTGGGTGGTGGGATGCGCACCCGCAACGAAAACCTGGTTTTTGGAACGATTGAATTGAGGGGGTATGTTTTTCCCCGGCCCGTTGGAATAATGAAAGGGTATAAAATTGAATTGAATACCAGCATTAGGTTTAAATACAATAATAGTTTTATACGTAAGCCGGATATTGTTGTGCCAAATTAAACCAGTATAGTGTAAAAATAAAATGATTTTTATCGTCAATTAAGCATTATTTTGCAAATAAAATAGCCCTCCGAGAAACCGGAGGACTTTAACGATTGCTTGCTATATGAAATTCTTATTATATCTTTTAACTGAAACATTCAGTTTTTTCATTTGCACTTAAATTTGTGCGCTGCTAACGATTGATAGCTACTTTAACGATTGCATGCTTTGTGGATTATTTGCATATCTTTCTGATACAAAAGTAAGGTGTGCTACCATAGCCTCGTATTCAATTTATGAGTGTTTTCATTATGCTAAAAGTTGATTTTTATAGTTAAATCCTCTTCGGCACTACTTATAGAAAAAAAAAATAATGATGCCCACCCGATTTACAGATACTTTATTTCAACTAATTAAAACACTTGAGAAGGCAGAAAAGAGAAATTTTAAGCTATATATTAAAAGAAGTTCAGGTAATGAAGATTTAAAAATCATCGAATTGTTCGATGCATTGGATAAACTGCACGAATATGATGAAGCTATACTACTGAAAAGACTCACCTCGATCCGAAAACCACAATTGTCCAATACCAAAGTTCATTTATACAAACAATTACTTGCCAGTCTGAGGATATTAAAAAGTACCGACAGCATCGACATGCAGTTAAATGAACAACTGGATCATGCCCGTATTTTTTACAATAAGGGCCTCTATTTACAAAGCCTGAAAATACTGGAGAAGCTAAAGGAAATGGCTAAGCAACATAACAAGTTTAATTTTTTGACACAGGTAATTTCATGGGAAAAGAAAATTGAAACCTTGCATATTACAAGGAGTATGCAGGATAGGGGAGAACAATTATCGGCCGAAGCTTTGGAAGTGAACAGTCGCGTTGATATGGTAGCTAAGATGTCGAACCTTGCCTTGAGATTGTATAGTTGGTATATTAAAAATGGTCATGCCAGGAATGAAAAAGATGAAACGGGCGTAATTAATTTTTTGAAAAATAATTTGCCGGATAATGCGCATGAGCAAACAGGCTTTTACGAGAGATCGTATTTATACCAAAGCTATTGCTGGTATGCTTTTATTCGACAGGATTTTTTGATGTATTATCGCTATGCTCAAAAATGGATTGATATATTTCATGAGCAACCATTGATGATACGTGTAGAAACTGGTTATTACATAAAAGGTCTCCACAATTTATTAAATGCTCATTTTGATTTAAGAAATTATCAAAAATTTGAAACTGACCTGCAACATTTTATTAAGTTTTCCAAAACACCTGTAGCCAATCAACACGATAACCACCGGATACAGACCTTTGTTTACATTAATAGCGCTAAGATTAACCAGCATTTTATGTTGGGAACTTTTTCCGAAGGTTTAAAAGAGGTTCCGGCGATTGAGGAGAAATTAGTAGAATATGCCCTTTATATAGACAGCCACCGGCTATTGGTATTCAATTACAAAATTGCTTCGCTATATTTTGGCAACGGCAATTTCGATATTTCTATCGATTACCTGCAAAAAATCATCAATGGTAGCGATGGTATCAGGAATGATCTCCAATGTTACGCCAGGTTAATGCACCTGATGGCACATTATGAATTGGGGAATTTCGAAATTATTGAATCGCTGATAAGATCGGTTTATCGTTTTATGGCCAAGATGGAAAACCTAACTATAGTGGAGGAGGAGATGTTTAAGTTTTTGCGGAATTCATTTCATGTGCATCGTCAAAAATTAAAACCTGAGTTACAAAAATTCCTGGTTAATCTGAAGAAATTAGAAAAAAACCGTTTTCAAACCCGTTCTTTCGCCTACCTGGATATCATATCATGGGTGGAAAGTAAAGTATTGGAAAAGCCAATGAGCTTGATAATTAGGGAAAAATACCTCGAAGGAAAAGTAAGGAGATATTAAATATTTATACTGGTTGCTTAAATTAAGGATGATAATTTAGAGGACTATATCCAGATTTCAGTTAAACATACCTCGTTAGAATATAGTCTATTTAAAATATTTTATTCCAGTAATCTGTGAATTTCTATTTAAAAGTTAAACATTAATGTGTTGTCATGGCTAAAGGGGCATTTTCTCCCGACTTCTGGTATCAATAGCGCCGAAATGTTTTTCTAATCAATATATAATTCATAAATGAATGTCAAAAAAATACTCGTTCTAAAAAAAATAGCTTCTTTACCCGGTTAAAATTCATTGAAATAGCTAACTTCACATTCTAAACAGGATACTTAAATCTTTCACCTCTGATTTTGTCTTGCTTTCATTAGGTCCACCTCCCCTGAAAAATAATCATATCCATTATATTTTGAAAGGCTACTAAGCTTTTTAATCACCTCTAAAAAAAATTTATGGAAAAGAATTTTACAAGAAAATGTATGAATAATCGCCTCTATTCATTCTCTCTCCTTTTTGCTTTGTTTTTAATGTCGGGAAGTACCGTTTTAGCCCAAAACTTTTGTGCTAATGAAGCTGTTTTTTTTATTGAAAATTTTGGTACAGGTACTATGCCAAGCAGTAGTCCTGATGTTTACGGGATAACTTATCAACAATCCGGGATATTGAATATAGACGGTACCTACAGAGTAGTCAACAATACCCAGCAAAACCCGGGATGGCATAATTCTACCGACCATACCGGAAATGTGGACGGGAAAGCGTTGGTAATTAATAGTGGCGGTAGCGCCACCAATAATACTTTTTACCAGAAAGTTATCAACAGAGCTTTGGGTTTTCCTGCCGGCTATTATTCTTCCAGTCTGTTTTTTATGAATGTTATAATTCCACGGGCGGGTATAGATCTTTGTGGAATTCCTATGATAAGTTTTAAATTAGAATACCAGGCGCAAAACAATTCCTGGCTTCCTTTAATAGGTTCTCCGGTGGCTTCTCCTGTAGTGCCTTTGTCCCTTACTCCTGTGTGGAATCAGTTAGGAGGTGTTTTTACATTACCTGCAACTGGTACTTTTGTTGTTCAAAATTTTAGGTTATCCTTATTTGATTTTAGTAAGCCCGGCTGCGGAAATGACTTTGCTATAGACGATATAAAATTGGCGACATGCCCTAGCGGTGGCCCCTTGCCGGTTGAGTTTTTAGATGTATCGGCAAAGCAAAGGGGAGCAGGGGTTGCAATTAACTGGAGCACTGCATCAGAAATTGACAATAAATATTTTGATGTAGAAAAAAGCATAGACGGAGGTGCAACCTGGAACATTGTAACAACTGTTAAATCAAGCGGAGCTAACAGTTCTTCAATTAAACGATATGCTGCTTTGGATGCCAGGCCTGTAGTGGGTGCTAACTTTTACCGCATCAAACAGGTTGATCTGGATGGTCAATATAAATATTCAATTACAGTAAACGTAAAGATCAATTTGGATAAAACCGTGGCTAATGTTATTGCGAATCCTTTTATTACTAATATATCTATTGATTTCTTAAGCAAATCAAACCAAAGTGTAGCGTTAAATTTGTACGATGTAGCTGGAAGAAAAATAACTTCCGAGAGATTTGCTATACCAAAGGGTAATAGCAGAAAAGTACTTGATAAAGTAGGCATTCTTCAAAGGGGGATGTATATTCTGAATATTGTGGATGAGAGCGGAGCATCCATTTATAATG
Organism: Chitinophagales bacterium; assembly: GCA_038213285.1. Taxonomy (GTDB): domain Bacteria; phylum Bacteroidota; class Bacteroidia; order Chitinophagales; family Chitinophagaceae; genus Ferruginibacter. The sequence goes on along the minus strand of JBBQTL010000087.1, from coordinate 13,785 downwards.
GTAAATTATTAAAGCAATAAATAATATAATTTAATGCTGGTAATTAATAATTCAAAAAGAGCGTGCTGTTAAGTACGCTCTTTTTGTTAAAATACCTTACTGGATTTTATTTAGTTTTTCGCATGTTTTTATTGGGATCCTGTCGGAAAATCTTTTCCAGTAATTCGTATAATGCCGGATGTTTTGATTGAAGCAGGTCTGGTCGCTCGAAGAAATATTCTGAAACTACTGCAAAGAACTCACCCTGGTTGGTAGCTCCGTAAGGATTAATATCAGCATTACCCTCAAGGATTTCTTTTATCATTCGATGCATCATATTAATCCATGGAATCGTGAATTGTTTAGATAAAAGATTTTCAGGTATTCCATCAATGTCACCGTCCGTTTTATCAAGCAGGTGTACAAACTCATGAATGGCGGTATTATTCTTATCTGATCTATTTATAAATCCCTGCCTCAGGGACGGCTGGCTAAGTATCATTACATGTTGCATAGGGCCTTCACCAACCATGCCTAAAATTGTTCGTTCACTGCCTTCCTTTAATTCAAATTCCTCATTAAAGGTACCAGGGTATAGTAGTACTTCATTGAGGTTAATGTATTCCCAATTCTCAAATGCAAATATTGGGATGATTGCACTTGCTGCCACAAAAACTTTGTCCTCATCTTCTACTATTGTATGAATACCAGTAATCTTAACATGATTTAGAAATTGCAACATTCTTTTCTCAAATATTAATTTGGCAGATTCATCCAACGATTTGTAAAAACTAACTTTTTCCTTCAGGATGGCCCGAAACAGTCCGGGAAATACTGTTTTATTTTTTGTCGGTTTTTTCCTTTGCCAAATAAGCCAGGAAATAAAAATGATGAGTAATATAGTGGCAGCCATTTGCATCTGTAATTGTGTAAATAGTTTAATTTGGGATCCAAATGAATGAATTCGGCGAATGTACTAAGTGAAGTTCGTGAAATAGCTGTCAACTGGCTGATAAAATGTGATATCCTACTGATATCCGTAGTATATCCGAAACAGTAAATTATATAATGAATATCTATAATTGTGTAACATTACAAACCTGAAAATTAAGGACCTTTACCTGGATAATTAGGCTACTTTACCGTGACAGCATTATTAATAAACTGTTTTATTCGATATACAATTAAACTTTTTGTTTTATTAATTTCTGTATTCCAGAAAACAATCTACCCCTGGTCCACAAAATATTTATTCAGATTAAAATTACCAGTGCAGTGAATCTTTGAATTTCTGTCCATTGGTCTTTATATATATTCATTTGCCAGGTATTGGTATACAGGATTACCGTTATTATAACAACATCATTTCTTGAAATTTAAATGCCGTCAATTAATTTAAAAAATCCAATCCTTTTTGATTTTGTAAATGTCAGCCTATGCAAAAAGGCTGGCATTTTACAGATCAAATTGAATTAATTGATTATTGAAAATTTTCTTATTAATATGAATTCCTTATTGTTGCAAGGCCGTTTGACTTTTTATTATGTAGGCGCAGTTGGCAATTAAGTATGGATTAATAAGGTAACAGTAACTGGCGAATGAGTAAAACTCAGCAGTAACCTTCGACACAGGCCCATTTCCATCCGATAGCTATCGGATCACCTTACCCGGGCCTTTCAACTTAAGAAATTACCCAATCTCGAATAATAGTTATCTTGCATCCTAAATAAATTCATTTGAGTACACCTGTTTTTTTAATAACTCCTCCATTTACACAGTTGAATACGCCCTATCCCGCAACTGCTTATTTAAAAGGATTTTTAAATACCAAACAGATTCCTTCTTACCAGGCCGACCTGGGGATTGAGGTGATGCTGGCGATATTTTCAAATAGCGGCTTAACAGATTTGTTCCAGCAACTGAGCAATTCAACAGAAATTAGCTATTCGGAAAATTCAAAGCGGATCATCAGCCTTCAGGATGATTATGTCCATACAATTGATACTGTAATACTTTTTTTACAAGGAAAAAATCCAACGCTGGCTCATTTGATAGCAAAAAGGAATTTTCTTCCGGAAGCCGGTCGTTTTAGCCAACTGGATGACCTGGTATGGGCCTTTGGAAGCATGGGCATTCAAGACCGGGCTAAGCATCTTGCCACTATGTATCTCGAAGATTTATCAGATTTGATTAAAGAATGCATAGATCCTCATTTTGGATTTAGCCGTTATGCAGAAAAGCTCGGAAGATCAGCTAATAGTTTTGATGAATTGTACCATGCCTTACAGATGAAATACACCTACGTAGACATGATTTTGATTAATCTCCTTCAAAAAAAAATGAGCTTAATCAATCCTTTACTGGTTGCAATTTCAGTTCCCTTTCCTGGTAATTTATATGCATCATTCAGGTGTGGGCAGTGGATAAAAAAAAATTATCCAGGTATAAGCGTAGTGATGGGTGGAGGTTTTGCCAATACCGAATTACGGTCCTTATCTGATCCACGTGTTTTTGAGTTTTTCGATTTCATTACCCTGGATGATGGCGAAGCGCCGATTGAAAATTTAATAAAATTTTCAGCAGGAAAAATACCGCTTTCCAATTTAAAGCGATGCTTTACTTTGATTGATAGTAAAGTGGCTTATATCAATAACACCACGTGTACTGATTATAAACAGGGCCAGGTGGGCACTCCCGATTACAGCGATTTTTTACTGGATCAATACATTTCCGCCATTGAGATAGTAAATCCAATGCATAGCCTTTGGAGCGATGGACGTTGGAACAAATTAACAATGGCACATGGCTGCTATTGGGGCAAATGTACTTTTTGTGACATCTCATTAGATTATATAAAATTATACGAACCGATTACCGCATCTCTACTCTGCGACAGAATGATTGAAATGATTGCACAAACCGGGGAAAATGGATTTCATTTCGTAGACGAGGCAGCCCCACCTGCCCTGATGCGTGCCCTTGCAATTGAAATCATAAAGCGAAAATTAGTAGTAAGCTGGTGGACAAATATTCGCTTTGAAAAAAGCTTTACCCGGGATCTTTGCTTATTGTTAAAAGCTTCCGGTTGTATTGGCGTTTCCGGTGGACTTGAAGTTGCAAGCGACCGGTTACTGGAGTTAATTCAAAAAGGGATTACGGTGGCGCAGGTAGCAAGGGTAAATAAAAATTTTACAGAAGCGGGCATAATGGTTCACGCCTATTTGATGTATGGTTTTCCAACCCAAACTGCACAGGAAACCATTGATTCGCTGGAAATGGTGAGGCAACTGTTTCAGGCCGGCATACTTCAATCTGCCTTCTGGCACCAGTTTACCATGACAGCCCATAGCCCGGTAGGTTTGAACCCGGATAAGTATAAAGTAAAAAAACTTACCACTGTCACCGGTACGTTCGCTAATAATGATATTCTTCATGAAGATATTACCGGAGCCGATCATGAAACTTTTGGTTTCGGACTGAAAAAATCCTTACTAAATTTTATGCATGGCGCCTGCCTTGATTACCCGTTGCAGAAATGGTTTGATTTTAAAGTGCCTAAGCCATCAATCTTTCCTGATTATATTTCAAAAGCTTTAGTACATGAAGAAGTTAACCTGGTAAAGCCAACAGCTAAAGTGATATGGTTGGGTAAAGATCCCAAGATAGAAAAGTTTATCAAATCAAAAAAGGGCAATCAATGGGAAATGATTTCCCTTACCTTCCAAAGCCGTAAAGAAGCATTTAATATTAAAGTAGATCAGCAGAAGGGCTCGTGGTTGGTGATGATGCTGCAACAACTGTCTGTAGTGAATAGTAAAACGTATACTTTACAGGAAGTAAAAAATAATTATGAATTGGCCGGGCTGGAAGACTTCGAATTATTCTGGGACAACAAACCGGTGAATACCCTGTATAAAATTGGTTTACTTCAATTATGACACTTGCACTACTCATATAAAAAGCTCCATTAGTAAAGTATAAAAAAACATGCGTCCCTCATCCCGTATTATTCGTTTTTATAAGCTACTCCATCTTTTATTATAAACTTTAGCATACTCTTCATCCTGAGATATTTTAAAGGATCATCAGCCACCGCAATAATATTAGCCAGGTTATTTTTTCTCAATTGTACAAGTCTTTCGCTAGATAAATGTTGTGTATTATTGCGAAGTCATAAATGACCAAAATCTGGTTTTAACAGCATTGAAACCTTTACTTCCGATTCATTTCAAAACTATAATAAATGAAAAGCAAACCATACTCATAACTGCGCTGCTTACTATTCAGCTAATAACATTTGCCCAGTTTTTTAAAAAAGATGAAGGACTGGACCATACTTTTTCAATTGTTGCAAGGGATAGTGTTACGGGAGAAATGGCAGTGGGCGTGCAGAGTCATTGGTTTAGTGTAGGCACAGCGGTTCCATGGGCCGAAGCTGGGGTAGGAGTGGTATCCACCCAATCATTTATAAATAAAGGTTATGGTACAAAAGGGTTGGAGTTGATGAAGCAGGGTAACACTGCAACTGAAGCACTAGAGGAATTATTGGCGAAGGACGATGGCAGGGAAGTAAGGCAGGTTGCCATGATTGATGTTTACGGAAACGTAAATGCATTTACGGGGGGGAAGTGTATTGATTTTGCCAATCATATAATCGGGAAAAATTATTCAGTGCAAAGTAATATGATGCTTGGTAATAAAGTATGTGCGGCGATGGCAAAAGCTTACGAAGCGGCTAGCAGAAAGCAATTGGCCGAAAGGGTATTGATTGCTATGCAGGCAGCTCAATCAGTTGGCGGAGATATCAGGGGGAAACAATCTGCTGCAATATTAGTTGTTGCCGGTATAAAATCTGAACAACCATAGAACGATCGCCTGATTGATTTAAGAGTGGATGATCACACTGCTCCGTTGTCTGAATTGGGCAGGTTATTAAGATTACTTAGGGCCTGCCAGCACATGGATAGAGGCGACCTGGCAACTGAAAAAAATGACATGAAATTAGCTATGTCGGAATACGGTGCAGCAATGAAAATGTTTCTTTCGAACCTGGAAATGAAATATTGGACTGCCATAACACTGGCTAATAATAAGAAAGTAAAAGAAGCATCTGTATTGTTGCAAAAAATTTACAAGCAGGATGCCAACTGGAGAGAATTAACGAGACGACTGCCCAAAGTTAACTTGCTAACCGTATCGGAAAATGAGTTCAAGGAATTGACAAAGTAATTTTCCTTCAACTGTATAGCAGTTATGGTTTAAACAAAATGCATTCTATAATTGAATTATTGGTGAAAATGGTTTCCAATAAAAAAGCAGTAAACGCGGCTTAGATACTTCACGTTAACTGCTTTTTAAATTAAATGATTATTGATTTTGTTTTCTGGCCACTCGTCCGCTTTTTCTATCCCTGTCACGGCCAATCGCATATCCACCTGCCGCACCTACTACTCCTCCAATTACAGCGCCTTTCACTTTGTCTTTACTTACCACAGCACCCAAAATTGCTCCTGATCCGGCACCGATTGCGGTTCCTTTGGCAGCATCACTCCATCCTTTATCTTGTTTTACTGGGGCACTAGCCGTTGTACCGTTTCCTCCGGTGCTACCTGGTGTGGTGGTTCTTGCGGGGGATGTGTTTTTAGTGGTACCTGCACTTTTGCTACCCCCGCGATTAGTGGTTGCTGCTTTATTATTTGGCAGACCTGTTGTTGTAGTTGTGGTAGTGGTAGTTGTGGTAGAACTGGTAGTTGTGGTACCAACCATATTTTGCCTTACAATTGCATTTGCAGTACCGGTATCAGTTAATAAACCACTTCTTTTCAGCAATGCTGTATCAGTCAGCAATAAATTTTTATCAGTTGCGAGGCCATTACCTCCTTTATTTTTACAAGCCACAAAAAAAGTTGAAAATGCAAAAACCACTAGAATTTTTTTCATAATTTTTTTTTAATTAATATTAAAGACAACGTTTTATCGTCCAACTTATTTGATAAAATGGAAGTTATCCATATCTACCAGTGAATATTGATTTATATTATTCACCTTAATTTGATCATTTGTTTCAACGGATGTTTAAACGCTATTAAAAATCTTTTTAAATAGTGATCTTAAAGATGCTACTTAATTGGCTGCTTAGAGAATATCATGCCAAAGAAAATTTCAGGGGGGCAAAATAAGGACATTTAGTATTTGATAATTTGAAGTATTAACTATTAATCCCGAAAAGTATTTATAAAGATTTAGCATCTCAACCCGGTTAAAAATGGAGTTAAAAAGAAGTATAACCGGTAAAAAAATAAATTATAATTTATAGATACTACATTTGTTTCAAATCATTTTTTATATGCGACCTTATATTTTAGCGGAAACCAATTGGAAACACATTAAGAATGCAAAGATAGAACTTGCAATACTTCCATGGGGTGCAACAGAAGCACACAACTATCATTTGCCTTATGGAACAGATATAATTGAAGCAGATTTTATAGCTGCGGAAGCTGCCAGGATAGCATGGGAAAAGAATGCGAAGATAATCGTGCTTCCGACCATTCCATTTGGAGTTAACACCGGACAGGCAGACATTAAGCTGGACATCAACTTAAATCCAAGCACCCAACTTGCCATACTGGCTGATATCATTGAAGTGTTAAACAGGCAAGGCATTTATAAATTAATTATCCTCAACAGTCATGGCGGTAATGATTTTAAGGCCATACTCCGTGAGTTAGGTTTGCGATTTCCAAAAATGTTTTTGAGTGTTTGCAATTGGTTTCAGTCGGTAGACAAATCACTTTATTTTGAGGAAGATGGGGATCATGCAGACGAAATGGAGACCAGTCTTATTTTACACTTTAAACCAGCTTTGGTACTTCCTTTGAATGAAGCTGGAGAGGGAAAGGAGAAGAAAATGAAAATAAAGGCCTTTTCCGAAAAATGGGTTTGGGCCGAACGGAAATGGTCGCAAATATCAGCGGATACCGGGGTTGGTAATCCTGGCGCGGCTTCAAGTGAAAAGGGTGAAAAGTATTTTAAGGCGGTTACTGAAAAAGTGGGTAATTTATTAATAGAACTGGAGAAATGTGATACGAGTGATTTGTATGAATAATGAAATCATCGCAAGTAATACATGTTGAAGTTAAAAATAGAAACACAGGTATTTGGTAATATCACCCTCACCCAAACTTTAATCGTTTTCCATAGCATCGCGGAAGTTAAACCAACAAAAAAAAATCGCAATTGTTATACACGGTTAATTTCTTGCATCATTAATTTCAATCCAATAGCCGTCAGGATCCCTAAAATAAATCTGGTAAACTCCATCTACTCTTTTTGTCACCTGCATCTTTTGCCCTGCCCAGTTTTCATATTCAATGTGATTGCGCTCCAGATTTTTTATATAATCGGGTACTGAAGATACCGTAAAACAAAGATGACTGTTTTTGTCGTGGATGGAGAATTCTTTTGCTCCTTGTATCAGGTGCAGATGACTTAATGGTCCGATTGAAAACCAGGTATGTCTTCCGTCATGAAATGGCTCTGGAATGGTATCTAGTTGCACTAAATGTTGATAAAAATCCGTACTCTTTTTCAAGTCCACTACATAAAGCGCAATATGATTTAATGTTGGTTTTGCTTTGCCATTTGTTGCCTGGGCTGATACGTGCTGGTGGGCAGCAAAAAATGAGGTTAAAAAAAGAGAAATGGATGCTATTTTTTTCATTTGGGGGTATCGTTTAGGGCTAGAAGTTACGCATTAACTGACAAAAAGAATGTCTTTCTAAGTTGATGGGCAAATGTGTATGATCTTCAGTCAAAAAAAAGAATTGGTAATTAAGTAACTTTTAATTCTTCCTCTATCACTTCGTGGAAAATTTCTTCATTATCCAAAACCCATTGGGGTAAAGGCTGCTTTACCACTTTCCAGGAATGCTCAATTTTTTGGATGCTAAAAAAAACCCGGGAGTCACGCTCGTCTACTACATCAACTGTGAACATTCCTTCTTTATTGTCATTTAGCTTACGGAAATTAAATTCTTTAAGCCTTCCATTTGCTTTAATTAGTTTGGTAAACTGTATATTTTTAGTGAATTTGAATTGCATTGGGGAAGATTTTGATGCAAAAATATAGCAATAACCATACTATAAATTCAAAAATAGTTATTTAACAACATAAAATTTCCGGCGTATTGTTTTATCATTTTTTATTATTTGAATAGATTTTCAAGTAACTATTTTAAAAATTGTATGTCTATTTATTGCCGGGTAGTGATATCTCGAGTAAAGAAAAAAGTCAGTTTTATCAGTTTTAATGGTATTAAAATCGGTGTTTTAGTAAATGCCTTATCAAAAAAATAGAAGAACATAACATACTAAACTTATCGTTTGCAGCGTTTTTCGAATGAAAACTATATCCGCTTCACCCTCAAACCCCATTCAACATGGAAAAAATCACTGTAAAACTGATCATGGTATCAAGTGTTTTGGTATTATGCTTCAGTGTGTACATGCTTGTTATTGACCTGGTTTAATCCGCCACAGGTAAAATTCATTTTCTGAAGATGAAATTTATGTTATCGTCTGCAGGTTGCAGGTTTCCGGCTTATTTCTATTTACCAAAATGAACCAAAACAAGTACACAACAAATGGGCTGCTCTTCATGTGCAGCCCATTTGCTTTTATTAAAATTTTTCAAATAATACAGTAATCGAGGTTAAATAGTTGCTTATTTTTTTGAAAAAAGTCAGGAAAGAATAATAATATTTCCCTGAAAAGTCGCTTTAATTTCAGGTTAAGAAGGAGATTTACTTTTTTATAGAATATACTGGGGGACCTTTTTTATATAATATCCACTAAAAAATGAATTAAAGCGTTAATAATCTTGAAACCGGGTTTGAATCAATGTACTCCTGAAATACTATGTTTAAATACTATGTACCGTTGTTGTTAATCGCAATAAGCGGCTTCCATTGCAAAAAGATGGCCAGGTATCATAATTCTGGCATTGTTGAAAAGGGTGTTGCAGATTTACGGAATAATAATATACTTAAAAATCCCGTTGCGCTAAACGGAGAATGGGAATTCGCCTGGAAAAAATTAATTTATCCTGGCGACTCCACCAGCATTAAAAATTACTTTGAATTCCCAAAGCTTTGGAATGGTAATGTAGTGAATGGCCAACAGCTATCCCCACAAGGTTATGCTACCTATGGATTGACCATTTTGTTACCCAAAAGCAGATCAAAACTTGCATTAAAAATTCCTGATGTTTACTCTTCTTACCGGATGTATGTTAATGGAGTTTTATTTGCAAATAACGGTGTTCCTGCCACCACTTTAAAAGACTATTCACCTCATTGGGTTTCCAAAACTTTAGCCTTGCCTGGTGATAAAGATACTTTGCAGATTTTGTTACAGGTGGCAAATTTCTCCCACGCAAAAGGCGGAATAAAGAAAGAAATTATAATCGGGGATAATGATTTTTTACAATCCAAAAGAGAAAAATTTATTGCAGGTGATTTTTTATTGGCAGGATGTCTTTTTATGGGTGGCTTATTCTTTTTTGGTTTATACCTGTTTGGCAAAAATGACAAGGCGATGCTTTTTTTCTCTTTGTTTAGCATGTTGTACAGTTACCGGATTGTTGGTAGTTCCAATTATGCATTACACAGTGTGTTCCCCAACCTGGATTGGCAAATTACAATCCGGCTGGAGTATTTTACTTTGTTTTGCAGCATTTATCTTTTTGTGCAATATGTACGACGATTATATCCGTTAGATGTGCATAAACCGATTGCAAAAACACTTTCTATCCTTTGCCTGATTGTTACTGTTGCACCAATCGTTACCCCTTCGCTTGCGTTTACACATATAATTAATCCATTTTTAGTGTTAATGTTTTTTTGTATCGGGTATGTATTGTTTGTATTTATTAAAGCCTATTTAAACAAACGACCTGCTTCCGAATATGCTTTAATAAGTATAGGTGTTTTGATGTTGATTCAGTTGATCATCAATTTAGAATATTTTGGATATCTGATTTCTTCAAAGGAGATCATATTTGCCGGATATATCATTTTTTTCTTTCTTCAGTCGCTGATTCTTTCTTTTCGTTTTGCATATTCCTTAAAACAGGCGAAAAACGAAGCTGAGCAGGGACTGAAAGCTAAAAGTGAATTTCTATCTACCATGAGTCATGAAATTCGTACACCCCTTAATTCAGTAATTGGAATGACCCACCTGATGTTGAAAAATAATCCAAGAAATGATCAGAAGCTACAACTGGATGTATTATTTTTTTCGGCAGGCAATTTACTTTCTATAGTAAATAATATTTTGGACTTTGGTAAAATAGAAGCAGGGAAAATCAGCTTTGAGTCAATTGAAATGAATGTAGAAAACATCCTGAAGAATATAGCGTCCGGATCAAAAAATGCAGTTGAGGAAAGAGGCATTAAGTTAAAATTGACAATGCCGATAAAAGGATTTCCTAAAGTTACCGGCGACCCTACCAGGTTAACCCAGGTAATTAGTAATCTTGTTGGAAATGCGATAAAATTTACTCATGAGGGAGAAGTGATAATAGCATTACATATAAAAGAGCAAACCAATGATAACATCACACTCACTTTTAAAATAATTGATACCGGTATTGGTATTTCAAAAGAAAAGCAACAGTTGGTTTTTGAACAGTTTACGCAGGCAGATTCAACAACTTCCCGCAGTTTTGGCGGTACCGGGCTTGGGTTGGCTATTTCAAAAAAAATATTGGAGCTGCAGGGAGTTCAACTACAACTTGAAAGCGATACCGGAAAAGGAGCCACATTTTATTTTACTCAATCTTTTCCCATTCATAAAACGACTGAACTCCCCATTTTTACAACGGAAAAAAAGTCTCTCGAAAATATTAACTCAACCCTGAATGGATTGAACATATTATTGGTTGAAGATAATCCTATGAATGTATTTGTCGCTAAAAGTTTTTTGGAGAAATGGGGAGCAGTAGTTGATGTAGCGAAAAATGGCCAGGAGGCAATAGATACATTGGATATCAACCTGCACAAACTCATTTTGATGGATATGCACATGCCCGTAATGGATGGTTACACTGCCACCAGAAAAATAAGGGAATTGGGATTTAGTATTCCGATTATTGCACTTACTGCAAGTCTCCCAAATGAAGTGGAAAATGCGGTGAATGGAATTGGAATTAATGGTATGGTGCTAAAACCTTTTGTTCCTGAAGAATTATACAAGGCGGTGCAGCGGTTTGCAATGGCGGAATTGTAAATGGGAATTTTAACAGGTAAAATTTAATAATGAAACAGGGATCAGTTAAAACTTTACTATTGAAACCTACAAATATTGTATAAAATTAAATATCAGGCATCCTCGCATCCCTTTATATTTTTGGTTATTGGCTGTTTCAAAATATCCCCTATTTTTGCAGCATGACAGTAGAACATTTGAAGGATATGAGAGACCGTGTGTTGGTCTTGAGGAGGTTTCTTTGACGTCGCTAACAGAGAAACTAAAATAAATAACGACAAGCAACTCTCGCTTTCACCGGGTTTTTGGGATGATAATGCCCGGGCTACTTCCATTTTAAAAGAAACGAAAGTAAATGAATACTGGGTAAACATGTATCACGATGTGGAGTCGTTGGTAGAGGATTTTGCCGTATTGTTCGAGTTCTGGAAAGAGGGGGAAGCTACAGAAGAGGAAGTGAAAGCAACCTTCATCAATGCCAATACTGCTATTGATGAAGCGGAGTTTAAAAGTACGCTCAACCAACCTGCGGATGCCTTGCCGGCAGTATTGCAAATAAATAGTGGGGCGGGCGGTACAGAGAGCCAGGACTGGGCGGAAATGCTGGCCCGGATGTACAGGATGTATGGTGAAAAGCAGGGTTGGAACGTGAGCGAACTGGACTGGCAATGGGGTGATGGAGCAGGTATTAAAACCTGTACTTTCCAGTTTGATGGACCTTTCGCTTATGGGTTTTTAAAAGCCGAGAGTGGCGTACACCGGCTTGTAAGAATTAGCCCTTTTGATAGTAACGCCAGGCGTCATACTTCTTTTGCCAGCGTATATGTATACCCATTGATTGATGATACCATTGAGATAGCAGTAAATCCTGCTGATGTGGAATGGGCTTTTTTCAGGAGTGGCGGCAGTGGCGGACAAAATGTAAATAAAGTTGAAACGGCAGTAAGGCTAACGCATAAGCCCAGTGGTTTTATAGTGGAATGCCAGCAGGCCCGCACCCAGGGTGAAAACAGGGAAAAGGCAATGTCTATGTTAAAGAGTCGCCTGTACGAAGAAGAAATGCGCAAACGACAGGCAGCTTTGGATGCCACCAATTCCTCCAAGAAAAAAATAGAATGGGGTAGCCAGATACGTTCTTATGTTTTTCATCCCTATAAAATGATTAAAGATCATCGTACCGATTTTGAAGTAGGAAATGTAGGGCCGGTAATGGATGGCGAACTGGATGGATTTATAAAAGCATTTTTAATGAGTGAAAAGGAAGCGGATGCATCCTGATGAAGGTAAAATTTGGTTGGAGAGATATGGCTATTAATTTTCATTCTGAAGAAATAAGGTACTCATTCAATAATTCATTGAAAGTTGTATTTAAATTGTAAATTCAAAAAATGAAAAAACACCTTTTATCCATTTCCATTTTGCTGGTTTTAATAGCCTGTAATGAAACGACAAGTCCGCCCGGGGTGATACCTGCTTCCATCATCGATACGCAACTCCCCAAAGTTGATACACTCAAACCCCTTATATCAAACAATAGCATTGGTAGTGGACTGACGCTTGAAGAAATGAAGGATGATAGTGTATTTACAGATGGTAGCATTCCCACCAGTTGGGAGGTAGCCGGGATTACGGATGTTAAAAATTTGAAGTTATTTTTAAAAAGAGTGCAGCTATTGGTATTAAATGATGAAAAAGAACAATTGGCAAAATTCATCAAATACCCACTCGGCCGATCTATAAAAAGTGAAGCAGAATTTATTAAAAATTACGACCGGATATTTACAAAAGATGCTAAATTATCCATTGCTAAAATTAATTTTAGCCAGATATTCAGAAACAGCAAAGGTGCCATGAGCGAAGAAGGGAGAGTTTGGTTTCAACAGGAAGTGGATGAATTTAAGATCATTGCTGTAAACAATTAATTGGTCTTCAGGAATGCCATGTTTCAAAAGTTTTGCAGTCCTTCATCTAAAATAAAGTATATGCAATTTGGAGATTTCTATTATCCGATGCCAGTTAATGAACCGGTATTAAATTATTCGCCTGGAAGTAAGGAAAAGATAGCACTAAAGAAAGTGCTGAAGGAATTAAAGGGTGAAACAGCAGATGTTCCCATGTATATTGGGAGCGAAAAAGTGCGAACCGGCAATACGAAAGAATTGAGGCCACCCCATGAGCACCGGCATTTACTTGGTTATTATCACGAAGGAGATGCCAGCCATGTTAAAAAGGCAATAGCTGCCGCTCAAAAGGCTAAGGAAAAGTGGGCAGCGCTCAGTTGGGAAAACAGGGCGAATATATTTTTAAAAGCGGCAGATTTACTGGCCACCAAATATCGTCCATATATTGTGGGTAGTACCATGCTTGGGCAAAGTAAAAATCCTTACCAGGCAGAAATTGATGCAGCCTGCGAACTCATTGATTTTCTTCGGTTCAATGTACATTTTTTAAGTGAAATTTATCGTCAGCAACCTATCAGCGGCGCTGGTATGAATAACAGGGTAGAGTACAGGCCACTCGAAGGTTTTATATTGGCTA
>JBBQTL010000086.1:0-20341 GCA_038213285.1 Chitinophagales bacterium | reverse complement strand
GAGCCTTTAAAGGAAACGGTAGCCAAATGCACCTCCGTAGCACCCCCGCCAGGGAAATCGATAATGGCTGTTGAACCAGTTCCATTCCAGGTATAAACGCTATCAGCACCAGATCTATTTTTTAATGCAACATCAAATGCTTGTCCGGCAATTGGGGAACTAATTGTTGCATTACCTGTTAAGGTATTTGGAAAAGTTACGCACAATGTAATGTTACTAGCACCAATCACTCCGGAAATTAATGAGCCGCTAAAATTTTTACCATAAATGAAGACTTGGTTTTCCTGAGCTGGATTTTTCTTTGCAGTAAATCTAATATTGCCCGTCTGAGCAAACATGGTTCCGATAGAAAGGCTCAGAATACCTATTAGAAATGGAGTAAATTTTTTCATAATTATAATTATATATGATTCAATTAGTGTGAGTTAGATACAAATTAAAGTGGTTTTATTTCTTGCTTGAAACTACTTACATTACTTCCAAGTGGAGTTGCCAAAATATAGGAAGCATCATTACCAGAGCCGCTATAAGTAACTCTCCTGTTGAAATTCAAATCGCCCCAATGGTAAACGGGTGAGGCTACACTGCCGATGGATCCTGCTGTATTACTTGATAACAATGTTCCAAGGATATAAGCCGCATCATTACCAGAACCACTATATGATACCCTTTGAGTGGCAGCACCTAAAACACCGTTGGCATTACCAGCATACATCAAATTAAATCCGCCAACCTGGGCATAATTGGTACCGGCTGCGCCTAAAACATTGGTAGCCGGGGATGTGAAATCAAGTGCAGGGGTAGAAGAAGAAAGAGTCAGGTTTTTAAAAGATCCTGCAGTATTATTTGTGGAGATAGCCATATGGTTCCGGTGGCGAACTGTAATGGTAAAGTCACCGGCATCTAAATTCTTAAAATATATCGGACTGGTGCCATCGATATCCACTACATCACCATCTCTTTGAACAAATGCGGAACGCGTTTGAAGTAATGTGCTGCCGGAAGTTACGTTATTCCTCAATTCTAAAAAGACCCAATCTACTATGTTATTAAAGGAACCAAGGTCATTAAAAACAGCGGCAGCAGCAACTTCCTGCACACCCCCTTGAACCGAAGTGAAATTATAAGGAGCACCCCTATATGGTTCTGTAGTTGGAATTACGTTTGGCGCTACACGCAAAGCATCATTCATAACCCCGCCAACGGGGTTTGCTCCCTGTAATAGTACTTTTGAATTCATCAGAACAAATTTATTTGTTCCAAAAATTTGTCCTGAATTCGCAGCAAGCTGTGCCGTTACAGTGTTCAATGTAAAATCATGCCCTTCGCCGGCAAGGCTCCAATCGGTGCCGTTGAAACTCAATCCCCTGATATCGGATTCTGTTCCTATAAATCCTGGAGCGCCATCTGCAGGATATGTTCCAGTGCCGGTAAAAGTGCCACCAGTTACACCGGTTGTTGCTACCGGCCAGTAAACGTTGCTGTAAGATTCGGCTCTAGGGTGAATATTAGGGCTTTTACCAGATTTAGCCTGGGCTCCAAGTAGTGCTGATGCATAGACACCACCTAAATGAGTAAGAGCAACAGGCGAATACATGGTGCCTGCACCTACTGGCAAAACCTGATTAGCAGCAGCAGCATTGCCAATATTCCTTTGTGCAAAACCAGTACCATTTGTTTCCAAAAACTTATTGTCAGCTGCACCAGCTACAGTAGTGGCTGCATCTAATATAAAATTAAAATTCCCAAGCTGCACTTTACCATTTGTAAAAAGCAGGGAAGTGCCCACTTTGCAATTACCTGTTAGATTTACATTTGCCGTATTGTCTATCTCCAGGTTTGGAATGGTGTAGGCATTGGTAGCGACGCCCCCGTTGTTCATATTGACATTTTGCAAAGTGGTGCCTTTTAGTAATATTTTGCCTGGCCCCTGGAAACTAACGTTACTGGTAACGTCTCCCTGAACAGTTACAGTAGCTCCCGATTCTATAAAAAATGTGGCATTGTCAATAAATAATTGAGCGGACGCAACATTACAAATTGCAATGGTTAATACCAGGAACGTTGAGTGTAATTTTTTTAGCTTCATGGAGCAAAAATTTATAAGTAATGAATGAGATTGATAAACGACGATAAAAATAGTGGATTATTTCAAAGGGAATTGGATTTATTTAGTAAACGGGCAATGTAGATTATTAATTGGTATTTGTTAACCTTAATAAAAATAAAGATAAATAATGGATTTTGAAAATACAATACCACAAATGGGTGATATTAGAAAAATATTTTACAACCTGTTATTTTATAAAACGATTTTATTAATACTTTAAATTAACCGAAATTCGCTTAAATAAAAATTTATAATGGCTATAGAAATAAAAGTACCTTCTGTGGGAGAGAGCATTACAGAGGTTACCCTTGTAAAATGGATAAAAAATGATGGAGACTGGGTTGACCGGGATGAAGTGATCGCAGAATTGGAAAGTGAAAAAGCCACCTTTGAAATTAATGCGGAACAGGCCGGCAAGTTGAAAACCATTGCAGGCGAGGGAGATACATTGAAAATAGGTGATATTGCCTGTAGTATAGATACCGAGGCCGTCCGTCCGGAAACTGTTGCCCCCGTTGAAGCGCCGGTTGTAAAAAAGGAAGAAGTTAAACCATCCCCGGCTCAGCCTACACCTGCCGAAGAGGTGAAGGCAACCCCTGTAGCAGCCGCTATTATTGCGGATAAAAAAGTGGATGTAAAATCAGTAACCCCCAGTGGCAGTAATGGCAAAATTGTAAAACAGGATGTTTTGCAAGCCATCAGTAATCCTGGCCGAAATCCGGGTGTAGAGTTATTTGGAAGAAATGAACGTTCCCAAAAAATGACCAATCTCCGCAAAACGGTAAGCCGCCGGTTGGTAGAGGCCAAAAATACCACGGCCATGCTGACTACTTTTAATGAAGTAGACATGAGTGCCATTATGGAGATCAGGGCAAAGAATAAAGAAAAGTTTAAAGAAAGCCACGGTGTTAACCTGGGCTTTATGAGTTTCTTTACCAAGGCCTGTTGCTTTGCATTGCAGGAATGGCCGGCTGTTAATGCAATGATAGATGGGGAAAATATTATTTATCATGATTTTTGTGACGTGTCTATTGCTGTGTCGGCACCAAAAGGATTGGTAGTGCCGGTAATACGAAATGCGGAAAGCTTAAGCATGGCTGAAATTGAAAAAAAGGTGGTAGAGCTTGCCACAAAGGCAAAGGATAATAAATTGACGATCGAAGAAATGAGCGGTGGCACTTTCACCATTACCAATGGCGGTGTTTTTGGTTCACTAATGAGTACGCCAATCATCAATATCCCACAAAGCGCTATATTGGGTATGCATAAAATTCAGGAAAGGCCGATGGCTATCGGAGGCCAGGTGGTAATAAAACCAATGATGTACCTGGCGTTGAGTTACGACCACCGGATTATTGATGGCAGGGAATCAGTTAGCTTTTTAGTAAGATTAAAGGAATTTCTGGAAAATCCGGCATTGCTTTTATTTGGGAAAGACCCTGTTAAAAGTTTACTGGAACTGTAATGATTGTTATTCTATCTTCCACGGCTGGCTTTTATCCAGCCGTTTATTTTGGTACCAATGAGTCGTTTCCACTCTTACATTAATACAGCTACAAAATTAATTGAGACGTATAAAGGCGATAAGCCTTTTGCTGTTTACATCAAGCAGTTTTTTTCTGAAAATAAAAAATATGGCGCCAAAGACAGGCGGCAGATATCTTCCCTTTGTTATAATTACTTCAGAATCGGCTTTTCTGAAGCAGGTATTCCGCTAAATGAGAAAATGTTAATGGGAACGTTTTTGTGTAACCAGGAACCCTGTGATTTATTAGAAAAGATGGCGCCGGAGTGGAATGCAAAAATATCCCTGCCGCTGGATATTAAAATTGATAGCATCAAACCCGCATTTTCTGTTACAGATATTTTCCCTTTTGAGGCGGAGCTGAGCGATGGGATTAGCCTGGTCGAATTCTGCAAATCATTCGTGGCGCAACCCGCTCTTTTTATAAGGGTACGACCACAAGTCAGTAATGCTGTTTTTAGAAAACTCGAAAAATCAATATTCGTATATCAATTAATTGGGGAAGATTGCATCCAGTTGGCCAATTCGGACAAAGTAGAAGAATATTTTATTCTTGATAAGGAAGTGGTGGTGCAGGATTACAATTCGCAAAAGGTACTCGATTATTTAAAGGAGCATCCTCAGGCAGTCGATTCCGGTGACAGTAATTCTAAATTAAATCTTTCCGTTTGGGATTGTTGTGCTGCCAGTGGCGGAAAATCAATTTTATTACATGATATCGTAAATAGGAAAATTGATCTCACTGTTTCTGACATCAGGGCAGACATTATTTTAAACCTGCATCGGAGATTTAAAAAAGCGGGCATAAAAGAGTATAAATATTTTATAGCAGACATCACCATCCCGGAATTTAAACCATGTGAATTAAACTTTGATTTAGTCATTTGCGATGCCCCCTGCAGCGGAAGTGGAACCTGGAGCCGTACACCCGAACAATTATGTTTTTTTAAAAAGGAATCAATTGATGAATACAATCACCTGCAAAAAAAGATCGTCTCAAAAGTGATTCCGTACCTGCGAAAAGGAGGAGTGTTGATCTATATTACCTGTTCTGTATTTAAAAAGGAGAATGAAATGGTTTCGGACTTTATTTCGGAAGATTTAAATTGTAAGCTACTTCATCAGCAATTGCTAAAGGGGTATGATAAGAAAGCGGATAATATGTTTGTAGCTGTTTTCGAAAAATTGTAAATAAACTAATTTCTCACCACTGCTTTTACCAATTCCTTCCTGCCATTTAAAAATACGGAGACAAAATAAACACCACGGCTCATTTGTTTCATCGGGATAGAGATAGTTTGAGCTCCGATTACCTGTCCTTCATAAATGTATATTTTTTGTCCTGATATGGTATGTATAGTGACAGTAGCTTTTACAGCATTGTTTCTTGCAATTAATACAGATAGTTTATCAGTAACCGGATTGGGGCCAAAGGTGATTTTTTCAGTAACGGTATTACATGACTGGGCATAATTTACCAATGCCGAATCGAGGTAAAAACTGGTGTCCGTAGCAATGTTCATTTTTAGCCGGTATTTTATCTCGATGCCTCCCGCAAATGATGTAAGATCATCTGTATAAGTAAAATTGCCTGCCATAAAGCTGCCTGTAAAGTTAATGGTTGAAATAGCCGAATAGTCTACGTCGGTTGGTAATTTTCTTTCAACCACCATGTTCATATTTGCATTTTGTTTTACAGTAAAAGAGATGATAGTTTTACAACTACTATTGATGCTGATCTGCTGGGAATATGTTTTTTTCAATAGCGACACAAAGGCTTTTTTTGCATTGGGTACACCATATCCTGTTCGGTCATCGGGCATATTCGCCCTGTCAGAAGATTTGCGCACCTCGTCAATAATGGTCATGTTATTTACTTCTGGAAATGCCTGCCACAAGCAGCTTACAATACCAGCCATAATAGGGCAGGCGTAAGAAGTTCCGTTATTAAAAACAGGGCCGCCGGTATTTTGATTGGCAATTACGGCACCCTGTCCAACTGCTGCCACGTCCGGTTTTATTTGACCATCGGAAGAAGGGCCATAACTGCTGAAACCGGCAACCTGCCTGGCGGTATTTACTGCACCTACTGCTAATACACTGTCTGCATCAGCAGGTGCAGTAATATATTTCCACGCTCCGTTTCCTTCGTTGCCTGCCGCTACCACTACCATTATTCCCTTCTTTGCGGCAAGGTCGCAGCCTTTTGAAATAATCGTGGTATTTCCATTCATGTCGGTATAGTCATGATTAAAACTGCTATTATCAAAAGTAGTGTAGCCCAGCGATACGGAAAATACATCTACCCCAAGGCTATCTGCTTTTTCTGCTGCCGCTACCCAGTTTTGTTCTTCAATGGGATACTCGCCGGATATATCTTCGGTACGGTATAAGTAAAAGGAGCTTTTAGGTGCAGTGCCTACAAACGATCCGGGCAGGTTGGCAGCAATGGTGCTTAAACAACTCATGCCATGTACATAGTCTTCATTTACGCTTGCTTCATTGGCTACAAAATCCCAGGTACCCAATATTTGATTGTTAATTCGAATGCTATCGAATGTAGGTAGCGTTTGATAGCGATAAAATCCGGCATCCATTATTGCCAGCTGTATGCCCTCACCACTAAAACCCTGGTTGTGTAAAAACTCGGCATTGTGTAAATGCAACTGCGAAAAAGACGTGCCGTAGTTGTACACATCGGTGGGGGTTTGAGGGGTAGCCGGTTTTGCAATAACCGGATCTGTTAAGGGATCCATTTGTTTATTTACGGGAACTGGTATTGATTGAACCCTTGCCGCAATGGGAGACGTGGCTAATACAAAAGGAAGACTATTTATTTTTGTTAAAGCAGCGGCATCCGTTGTAAGAATGCAAACCTGGTTTAACCACTTACTTACATTTAAGATGGTAACGTTGCCGGAAGATTGAATACTGTCTAAATACCGTGGCGTAACAGGCAGGTCGCTTTGATCAATTGGGATATTATAACGGCTTCTCCTGTTGAGGGCGCGTTGTGTTAAAAATTGCGAAGGATTGTTGATTGAAAATGGGGTGCCTGATTTATCTTTTAATTGAATGATATATCGTGAATACTGAGCAAAAATTGCAGGATGACCTGATGACACCAGCAAAATAAAAAGCAACATTTTTTTCATAGCGTAAGTTGGTTACTATTCATAGAATGTTGTGCGTTCGTTTTTTTGTTCCAATTTAGAAGTAAATGCCGAACAATAAGTTCTTCTTTGTTACATATCAAAGTCAATGTAATAAACCATTTGCTTCGACTTGTCAAACCATAAGTACCTGTAATATTCATGGTCATCTTTCATCCAGTATGGGTGTAATGTTACAATTTTTGCACTATCCCACCAGGGAAAACTTTGCCAAAGTCCACTACTAAAATTGTCTGGCTTGTCAGCCTTGATCAGGTTTAAGTGCTTTACAATTTTATTCTTTGTTGACGTGTCACACTTAAATGAAAAGAGGAATTTTGAGTCAATGCCTATTTGGTCGTCAAAACAAAATATTTCTTTTACGTCTGGTGTCGGAGCAAATCCAAAAAATTCTTCAAATCTCTTTGTATTAAATTTTGTGTCAGGCTTAAAGCTGTCAAAAGTTGGAATTACATTATCAACCACTGCGTTTTTCTTTTCGTTTAATTTATTTTTTGTTTTATCGATGAAATCATGCCCTTTTGTTTTGATTCTATCACAAGAAAAAAGTGTCATCCCGAAGGCTATTGTCAATATGTATATAATGTAACGCAATGACTGTTTAAAAAGACGCACAACTCGTTATAAATGTATGCATATCCTTAATATTTACCCGAACGCTCAATTATGGTCGATCATAGTAAGGGTAACGCCGTAGGAACCATCCACATAAGCGCTTTGCGTACCCGGTGTGGCCGGCTGGTACTCAGTGTGTAGGAATTTCCGGTAAACCAGTCCAATTCCTTTGGCGTAAACTTCAGCTCCAAAATTCTTTTCGCTATACGAATTTGGATCTGCAGGATTTCCTATAATCTCATCCCGTTGGTTTACCCTGATGGTACTATCCAGTTGTATGCTGCCTAGTTTGATGGGCTCATGGATGTTTTCATACATGTAATCCCAGTCATCCAAATACCGTACGGTGGAGTTTAAAGAATAGGTATCGATATAGGTATTGCCTTTCCAGGAATAACCATCTTTTACAGGTAATTTCAACTTTAAGTACCGCAGGTTATTTTCAACAAATTCAAATGAACTGCCTGTATTGACTGCCATAAAACTGTTGTCAGGCAACCATTTATCCTGGGGTTTGTTCCGGATATAGCGAATGATTCTGAAAGCAGGCCTTCCAAGGTTATCTGTGATCAATGCATCCACTACATGTTTTACCTGGTAGCTAATGGTGGTATCTTTTAAACTAAATGGTAAGTACCGGAAAGTATCCAATTGGTAGGTAATGTATTTACCGGTAGCAAGCGGGGCATAATCATCAATTGTTTCTGTTTTAAATTCCTCCGTTTGTTTTTTACATGCTGTCATCGATAACACAGCAAGTAAACCAGCAAAAAAAATAATTCTTTTCATAATACAGAAAGTTACGTAATCAGACCCAAATTTTTATCAAAAGGCTGCATTCTTACATACTGGCAATACCTGGAATTGGAACAGGCCGTTGAATGATTCCCCCGCCTACTACATCATCTACTTCATAAAAAACCGCACTTTGTCCCGGAGCGATGCCTTTTACATTCTCATAAAAACGAACTTTTATGCCATTTTCGTATGTGTACAGGTTACTAATTGCACCTTTATCTTTATACCGGATTTTAGTGAGTAATTCCATGCCTTCCGTTATCCCTTCGTATTTGATCCAGTTTATTTTTGCTACAGTCATTTCGCTACCTTTCAGGTCTTCCTCTTCTCCCAGTACAATGGTGTTGGTTTCCGGATCAATACCGGTTACAAAGGCAGGTTTGCCTAATGCAATATCCAGCCCCTTTCTTTGCCCGATGGTATAAAAAGGATACCCTTTATGCTGCCCGAGAACCTTCCCCGATTTATCAATAAAATTTCCTCCGGCTACTTTTTCTTCCAACCCTTCCACATTTCTCTTTAAAAAGCCACGGTAATCGTTGTCCGGCACAAAACAAATTTCATAGCTTTCTGCTTTTTTTGCCAGTTCGGGGTAACCGAAATCGTGCGCCATCTGTCGTATTTCTGTTTTATGATAAGTGCCCAACGGAAGCAGGGTGCGGCTTAAAAGGTCTTGCTGCAGGCCCCATAATACATAACTCTGGTCCTTGGTTTCATCTATTCCTTTCCGGATAAAATATCTTCCGTTGGTATGCTGATGGATTTGTGCATAGTGGCCGGTAGCAATAAAATCGCAACCTAATGCATCTGCTCTTTTTAGCAATGCACGCCACTTAATATGCGTGTTGCACATAACGCATGGGTTAGGCGTACGGCCTGCCATATATTCTTCCACAAAATTGTCAATCACAAAATCCCCGAATTCTTCCCTGATGTCCAGTATAAAATGAGGGAATCCATGCTGCACGGCTGCCTGCCGGGCATCATTAAAACTATCGAGATTGCAGCAGCCGGTTACTTTTTTACTGGTGGTGCCTACGCTGGTAGCATAATCCCATGTTTTCATAGTTATGCCTATTACGTCATACCCTTCTTTGTGTAGCATAAGAGCGGCCACGGTACTGTCAATCCCGCCGCTCATCGCCATTAATACTTTGCCTTTTTTACTCATATCGAAATTCTTCGATGCAAAGATACAATTTCAGGTTTTAAAAAAGTGGACGTATTAAAGTGATCCTATACGTTGAAAATCTTCCTCAATATGAGTAGTATATATCTCCATAATGGCATTCTTTCAGTTAAATCAGGTTAAATACGAATGAAGTACGTATCGGCCTGCGTGGCACTTTATTTGAAACATCCTGTTGAACAACAAATAAATTTTATGAAAAGAAATGTAAACAAGCTATTAAGAAATGTGTTTTTAGCTTCCGCAGCCTTGTCGGGTATTTTTATGGCAGGATGTAATAACAGCGATTATAGTAAAGCAGGCGAATCTTCGACTACAATGCCTTCAGATACCATGATGGTCAACCATGACACAATGATGCATAGTGATAATATGGGAATGAATGCAGACACCGGATCGGCTATGATGGTCAATCCCAACCGTGTAGATTCAGCGACTACAGTAAAAATGGCAAAAACGCCCAAAAAAGGAAAAGTAAGTATCGTTCCTGCGACAAATGTTCCGGCTAACAATACCGCAATGGATATGGATAAGGAAGGATTTTATAGAAATACAGAGGTATTACCGGCTTTTCCGGGAGGTCAAAAAGAACTGGAACGTTTTTTTGAAAAAAATATACAGTATCCGGAAGCAGCCACTGAAAATGATGCACAGGGTACGGTAAACCTCGTTTTTGCTGTAGATGAAAATGGTAAAATATACCAGCCGATGGTAACGGGTAACAAATTAGGATATGGCATAGAAGAAGAAGCAATAAGGGTATTTGGTAAAATGCCCACCTGGACGCCGGGCAAAATCAAAGGAAAAAATGTGAAAACAAAATATACTTTACCCATCAGGTTCCAGCTTTATTAATGGTGATTTTTTTAAAATAATATCTATTTAACCAGGTCCGGGGATGAACTTCATCTCCGGATTTTTTATGCAATGATGCGAAGTAATTCCTTTATGATCGGTTGCTTTGCGTTTCGATATACAGATCTTCTACCTTTTTGCGGGCCCACTCCGTTTTGCGTAAAAACTTTAAACTCGATTGTATGCTCGGATTATCATTGAAGCAATTGATCCGTATCATATTGCCCAGGTCTTCCCACCCATATTGCTCTACCAGGAATTCAAGAATATTCGCAAGTGTTTTTCCATGCAACGGATTGTTTTTTTGTTCCGGAGTTGTCTCATCCATTTGATTGCTTTTAGGTTAGAGTGAACGCAAAGTAAAAGCAAAGTTTATACAATTGCCTTATTAGCCGGGCATTGTATTTTTCTTTATCCCCACATTCAGTGATATCCTGCACCATTTTAGGCGATTGTATGCCTGTCTTGCAATTAGCATTTTTGCATTCACAATCGACAATGAAATTTAAAAAATCAAAAACAAAAAAACATGAAGAAAGTATTAAACAAAATGACAGTAGCTGCTGCGGTAACATTATTTGCAATAGGTTGCAGCAAAGATGACAACGGCTATGGTAATACGCCTACTCCGCTGCCAACAGTAAATGCAGTGGTGGTTTCAGCATCCGGCGACAGCACCGGAATAGTTGCTAAATTAAACGAGTTTCGTGTATTATCGGGCGATCCCATTAATACTGCGCCTGGTGCAGTTTTAGGTAGAAGGGAAGTAAACTGGGATGGAGTGCCTGCCAGCCTGACAAACAACAACAATTTCCCTTTTGACTTCTTTGGGTCTGCAGATCCTGCTGCTGCCAATGGCAGAAAACGAGGATTGATTTACACCAACACCGGCACCAGCTTTAGGGTAGATAGCACAGACTTTTCGGAGATTGACGCATCCTATTCCTCCCAATTTGAAGCTTTCAGCCGGAAGCGCTTATTTGCCTATATGGGAGACAACGGTAGCGAAGTAACTTTTAAAGTGGCTGGTACCAATACCAATGCCTTCGTAAAAGGGTTTGGTGTTATTTTCTCTGATGTGGACGACGCCAATTCTACCAGTATAGAATATTTTGCAGGCACTAAAAGTTTGGGTGTATATAAGGCCAAAACAGCGCCGCAGGGATTTTCATTTTTGGGGATAAGCTTTCCCGATGAAAAAGTTACCCGTGTAAAGATAACCTCTGGAAATGGCGTATTGGGTACAGGGATTAAAGACATTTCTGATGGTGGAGCTAAAGACCTGGTGGTGATGGACGACTTTATTTATGACGAACCAAAACAATCAAATTAATAAAGCAGTAATGATGAACAAGTGATTTGCGGTAAAGGTGAATGACCGATTCCGCAAATCATTTAACATATTTAAAATAGGAATGAAATGATCAGTGTATATAAAATATTGGTAATAGCAGCACTCACCATTTTTACCGGTTGCAGTACTGATTATTCGATACCAACCGAAAAGGATACATCTGTAAAACCCAAAGATGCCGACAATTTGCCGGAGGCGTATAACCTTAGTACATTTAAAGTAAATGGCGAATTGGTAAATACAACAGTCTGGACAATCAGTCGTTTTGTAACCAATAGTAACTTAACAAATATACTGTTGAATATTACAACCGATATGCATGATGATAAACGGGCCATCAATGTAAACCTTGGTGGGTCGGTACCCGGTATTTATCCGGTAGCCAAATTTCTATCGTTTAATAAAAGCGACAATAGTGCTTATGGAGCTTACTATCCCGATTATACCGGCGCCCCGCAGAATAAGTACTCTTTTACCAGCGGTGCATTCAATTTAACAGAAGTAGATACAGCATACCAAAGAGTGAACGGAAGTTTTTATGGCAGTGTAAAAAGCAGCAAAGAGGACTCACTTGAAATTACAGAGGGGAAAATAATAAATGGCTTTTTAAAAGTAGATTTTACCAGCTATTAAAAATCATGTTCTGTGTTGAAGAAGTTAACGAGGCAATTGATTTTATAGAATATTCTATTTCATATCCCCACATTCGGGGATACGTGCTGGTAAAATGGGGGATGGTTTTAACGGCAAGTTGCATTCATCTTTGTACAAAATTTAAACGCAAACAAACCCTCCATGAAAAAAAACATTATAAAACAAAGCCTTATTTGCATAGCCTTATTTACTATTACCTCCTGTAAAAAAGAAAAAAGCACATTGCCGGATGTAACAGTTATTTCAGCAACGGGAGATATCAAAGAGGAAATGGATGCCTTCCGTCATTTGCTGGGCGACCAGCTAAATACCACCACAGGCGTTACCGGCGGCAGGCGTGAGATAAACTGGGATGCCATACCGGATGCAATGCTGGGTAATGACCTACCCCTTGATTTTTTTAATCCAACCGCACCTGGCTCTCCGCAATCATTACAAAGAGGACTGGCTTATGCCGCAGCAGGACAGTTTAGGGTAAGCAACAACCAGTTCCATGATGTTAACAGCAATGCCTCAGGTGAATTTAAATCTTTTAGTGGCAATAAAACCTTTGCCAATATCAGTAGCAATGCATGGGAAATTATTATTGAAAAACCAGGTCAGCAATTGACGGCTTCCACACGGGGTTTTGGTATAGTCTTCTCCGATGTCGACCTGCCAAAGTCTACATCACTGGAATTTTTTAATGGCAATAAAAGTATTGGATTATACTATGCACCGCCACATGATGCAACAAGCAGTTTCTCTTTCCTGGGCGTTTATTTCAACTCATCAGATCGCATCACCCGCATAAGGATAAAGCATGATGGGATTTTATCGCACGGGCAAAAAGATATATCAGCCAACGGCACAAGCGACCTGGTAATACTGGACGATTTGTTATATAGCGAGCCGGTTGCAATTAAACCATAATCTGTTGCAAACAAAATACCGCCAAATAAATGGTTGATCTTTTTAACAGCGTCAACCATTGGTCATTTAAGAATCGCCGTACAAACATCAGCGCATGTTTTGTTTAAAAAGATTAGTAGTTTTATCAGCAAAATATTTTCGTCCCGATGCATTATAGGCTGCTGATAATTATTCTACTTACAATTTTCTATAGCAATATTTTTGCAAAAAAGCCCTACCTGAATTTTAATAAGCTCACTATTCAAAATGGATTATCGCATGATAAAGTAAACTGTATCATGCAGGACAGGCGGGGATTTATTTGGATAGGTACCGATGATGGACTGAACCGGTATGACGGGCACAACTTTACCATTTATCGCCATCAGCCAAATAATGCCTCAACAGTTTCGGGCAATATCATTACTGATTTGCTGGAAGATGAAAAGCAGGTGCTTTGGATAGCTACCGCAGATGGTGGATTAACCAGGTTTGATTACAGGCTGCTACCTGATAAACAGTTCAAACAATATAAACACCTGCCGGGCGACTCTACTTCCATCCCTGTTAATATAGTGAATGCATTGGTACAGGATCAGTACGGGTTTTTATGGCTCGCATCCGGGGAGAAATCAACCCTTCGGTTTAATAAAAAAACAGAACGTTTTGAAGAGCCCGTAAAAACCGGCACCAAAAATATCCTCGACCTGGCGCTGGATAAAAACGGTATACTTTGGGCCGGCCGTCAGGGAGGTGGGATATTAAAAGTAAATACCCACAACCTTACCCACGAGATGGATAAGCGTTATTATAACCTGTACGCCAAATTGCCACATGCCACGGTTAGCTCCCTTCATGATGATAAGAATGGGAACATCTGGTATGGGTCATGGGATAGGCTGCTTTATCAATATAATCCTCATACCAATAACGAATCTTTTTTTGGTGGAACCAGGGATGAAAGCGGTTTTCCCAATGATGATATCCTGGCTTTTGCAGAAGACTCATCCGGCAGGTTATGGATGGGTGACCGATACAACGGACTAACGATTTATGATCCAAAAGAAGCTAAGTTTTATAATTATCAATATGAGGTTTCGCTCGACGGATCAGTTGCAGATAATCATATCAGCAGTGTATTTATTGATCGGGCCGGAATGGTTTGGCTGGGTACCAGCAGGGGGATCAGTGTTTACAATCCGGCACAACAACCTTTTGTGCAAACATTTTTATCCGGGCTTGGCAACGATCTGGTGATATACGATTTCTACCGTCGTTCCAATGGCGATTTATGGATCGGGTCAAGCGAAGGTTTGCACGTAAGAAAACATGGTGAGGAATCATTTACCTGTAAGAAATTTAGCTTCAACGGAACACCGCTCGCCATTTCTAAATTTTTTGTTGATGAACAGGGCACTATTTTTTTCGGCACCAACTTTTCACTTTTTGTTTATGATCCCTTAAAAAACCGGCTCACGCTTTTGCCCAATACCAATAAGGATAAAGTGATGTACAATATCATTAGTTCGAGGGTGGTTGCCATTGTAAAAGACACAATTGATAAACACCCGGTTTTGATCGTTTCGCCTTATGGACATTATCTCGCCTATTACGATTTCACCGATAAACGTTGGGTGTCGAGGATGGATACTACTAAAAAAATATTGGTAAGCTTCAATCTGAAAGACAACCTGGTAAAAAAAATATACAAAACCAGGTTGGGCAAAATATGGCTGGCCAATGCGAAATATGGATTAGGTAAATGGGAAAAGAAGCCAGCTCCATTGCTACGATATTATGTAAACAACCCGCTGGATGCTTCCTCTATCAGTAACAATAATGTGTACGACCTGGCCGAAGATAAAGCCGGCAATTTATGGGTAAGCACTTATGGGGGAGGGCTCAACTATTTTAATACTTCCAGGAATGGGTCAACGCATGTGGAAGTAACGAATAACTTATTGGAAGGTCTTGCAACGGACGACAATGGGGCTGTGTGGATGATCAGCAACGGCAACATTCATCAATACGATCCCGTACTTAAAACCAACACAAGTTTTGTACAGCCTGATCTTGAAAAATCCGGAGGTGTTAGCAACAATATTTATAAAGATGATGAGGGTACGATGTATGTAGCCGGCAAAAATTATTTTATCCAGTTTCAACCAAAGCAGATCAGGGAATTACCAACACAGCCTGCTGTTTACGTAACCGATTTCAGGATTTTTAATACTTCTTACAGCCACCTGTTGTTTACAAAAGGTATTGTGCTCCGTTATTTTGAAAACTATTTTACATTTGAATTTTCCTCTCCTGAGTTTTTGAAAGGCAAAATTTCGTATGCCTTTATGCTGGAGGGGTTTGATAAAGACTGGATTGAATGTGGCGAAAGGGACTTCACCAATTACTCAAACCTGTCGGGAGGAGACTATGTTTTTAAGGTAAGGGCTACCGATCGTAAGGGCAATTGGAGTAAACAATATGCATCTATAAAAATCACCATCATCCCGCCATTATGGAAAAGGTGGTGGTTTTATTTGCTCTGTGCAATCGTAGTGGCGGCCGCTATTTATGGGGTATACCGGTATCGTATCAATGAGTTATTAAAGCGGCAGGCAATACGTAATAAAATTGCGCAGGATTTACATGATAGTGTGGGCTCTACGCTCAGCAGTATTTCAGTTTACAGCCAGGTAGCCAAGATACAGCAATCGAAAGGCAACCTGGAAGAATTAAAAGAAGTGGTACAAAAAATCAGCACTACCTCCACCGATATGATTTCTGAAATGAATGATATTGTATGGGCCATTAATCCACGCAATGATGGTATGGAGAAAATATTGCAGCGCATGGAATCATTTGCCAAACCCCTGTTGCAAACAAAGCACATTGCGTTTAATTTTGAATATGATCCCTCTATACTGCATTTAAATTTAACCATGGAGCAGCGTAAGAATTTTTATCTCATCTTTAAAGAAGCAATCAACAATGTTCTCAAATATTCGGGTGCCAAACAACTACGGGTGGGCATCGATTTAAACCATCATGTAGTTACCTTTATTTCCAAAGATGATGGAATTGGTTTTGATATGGCAGCCATGAAATTACTGTCGGCAAAATCTATGTCGGGCAATGGGTTGAACAATATGAAAAAAAGGGCAAAGGAAATGAAAGGAGAATGTTTTATAGAGAGTGCTCCCGGTAAAGGCACTACCATCAGGCTCGTATTTCCTGTAGATTAGCAATGGCTTTAAAAAGAGAATGAAACGATACTATTCATATATCTTCTCGAAAGAAAATGACCACAGCATGCATGTAATTTCAATTTTAAAAAATAGATGATGTCAAACAAAAATGTTACCATCCTTGATACCGCCATTCTTTCCAACAACTGGTATACACTCAAAAAAGTGACGTATGAATACGTTAAAAAAAACGGCACCCGGCAAATGCAAAGCAGGGAAGCCTACGACCGGGGAAATGGCGCAACGATTTTATTGTACAACACAGATCAGCAGACGGTGATACTCACCAGGCAATTCCGGTTACCGACCTTTATTAACGGCAATGCCTCCGGTATGTTAATTGAAGCCTGCGCAGGTTTACTTGATAATGATAAACCTGAGGATTGTATCAGGCGGGAAACAGAAGAAGAAACCGGGTTTAAAATATCACATGTTCAAAAAATAATGGAAGCTTATATGTCGCCTGGATCGGTTACAGAACTGCTTTATTTTTTTGTAGCGGAATACAACAAGGCCATGAAGATAAACGAAGGAGGCGGTATTGAGAATGAGCAGGAAGACATTGAAGTGCTGGAACTGGATTTGAATGAGGCATTGCAAATGATAGCCACCGGAGAAATTAAGGATGCCAAAACAATTATGCTGTTACAGTATGCAAAGCTGCATCAGCTTCTATAGTATTTAACCCTGGGTTTAATTTGTTTTAAACCGTTTCAAAAAATAGTTGAAACTAAAATAAAAGTATCATGATTAAAGAAGAAATAGAAGCACTTTTTATCAGGGACATCAAAAAACTTCAACAGGAAATAGCATCGTATAATGACGAAGTAATGTTGTGGAAGATTACAGGCGGCATACACAATGCTGCCGGAAATCTTTGCCTGCACCTGGTTGGGAATTTAAATACTTATGTGGGAGCGATATTAGGGAATACAGGATATATACGCAACAGGGAGTTGGAATTTACGTTGAAGCATGTTCCGAAAGCAACGTTGTTACAGGATTTGGAGGGGTTGATAGTTATGATAAAAGAAACCTTCGGTAAACTGCACGATTTTCAGTTGCAGGAAAATTATCCCATAGAAGTATTGGGATACCCTATAACTAAATTGTATTTTTTGATGCACTTGCTGGCCCATGTAAATTATCATTTGGGGCAGATAAATTATCACAGGAGGATAGTTACAAATATTGCTCATGATTTGACTGCACCAGTTAAAATATGAAAATTCAAAAAGATAACTTTAGCAATCAATCAGTAAACTATGCAAAATACAGGCCTTCCTATCCGCCGGAGCTGTTTACATTTTTATTTTCATTGGTTAAAGACAAGCAGGCAGCCTGGGATTGCGGCACAGGCAACGGACAGGTGGCTATGGAGTTATCAAAAGTTTTTGATAAAGTGTATGCCACGGATATCAGTAAGCAACAACTTAATAATGCGATGCAGCGGGATAATATTTTTTACAGCATCGCAAGCGCCGAACGCACTTTGTTTGCAGACAATAGTTTTACATTGATAACAGTGGCCCAGGCAATACACTGGTTTGATTTTGATGATTTTTATAAAGAAGCAAACAGGACACTAAAGGCAGGTGGGATACTGGCGGTAATTGGTTATGGCTTAATGCGGATAGATGAACATACGGATGCAATGATAGATCATTTTTATAAACAGGTGATTGGTTCATATTGGGATACGGAAAGAAAGTATATTGAAGAGGATTACAAAACTATTCCATTTCCCTTCAATGAAATGAATGCCCCGGTATTAAAAAATACAGTTGAATGGACGTTGCAGGAATTAGCGGGGTATCTTGAAACCTGGTCGGCGGTACAACATTATATAAAAGCAAAAAATGAAAATCCGGTGGATTTAATTAGAAGTGGCTTTGAAAAAATATGGCCAGTGGGTGCAACAAAAAAAGTGCAATTTCCAATATTGCTCCGGGTAGCCAAAATTGAAAAGTAAGGAATAAAAATATTCATAAGAGACGTGACAAACAATTACAATACACCACCCGTTGATGTAGTGCATTTGCTGCCTGTGCTTGACAGAAAACTGATGGAGTTATTGTCATCATTGACACCGGACAACTGGCAGCAGCCAACAGTGGCGAAACTGTGGACGGTAAAAGATGTGGTAGCTCATTTACTGGATGGTAATATCAGGACACTCTCCCTGCTTCGGGATAGATATGTGGGTAAGCAAGTCAATATTCAATCACCGCAGATATTGGCGGACGGTGGAACCTCATTCGCCGGGCGGGAAAATGGGTACTGGATAAAAAGGAATTGTCTGCCCCTGCAAGCGAGATAATTATTGAAGCTGCTGATGCCTGGAAATTATTTTCAAAATCCCGTCGACCTGTGCAGTTAAAAGATAAAATTACCATTAAAGGTGATTACCAGTTGGCGGAAACGGCACTAACAATGGTATCAGTAATGGCCTGAGAATCTGCCGGATTTCTCACCGCATTTGGGGATAGGAATTTATTACCAAAACCTGAACTTTACATTAAATTAACAATCATGGCACTACGCATTGCTATATTTGATGATAATAAGAACATACGGGAAAGCATCTCAATGTTATTGGGAACCGTATCCGAATTTGAAGTGGTTGGGTCTTACAGCCATGTGCTGGATTGCCTGGAAGATGTTGCGGAAAGTAACCCCGATATCATTTTAATGGACATTGAAATGCCCGGTATGACAGGAATTGAAGCGGTTGAAAAAATAAAAACGGCTTACCCTCAAATTCAGGTATTAATGCAAACGGTATTTGAAGATGATGACCGTGTTTTTGACTCTATTTGCGCCGGTGCATCCGGTTATATTTTAAAGAATCATTTAAATACCCGGTTGGTAGATGCAATCAATGAATTGCAGTTTGGGGGATCACCCATGAGCCCAACTATTGCCCGTAAGGTATTGGGCAAACTGAAAATGCATTCAACCACGATTCGTCCGCAGGAACCGGTAGACTACCAGCTTACGCCCCGTGAAAAAGAAGTGCTGGCCTGTATTGTAGAAGGATTGAGTTATAAAATGATTGCAGATAAATTAAACATCAGTTATGAAACGGTCAGAAGCCATGTGAAAAAGATTTATGAAAAGCTGCATGTGGCTTCACTTACAGAGGTAGTAGCAAAAGCAATCAATCAACGGATTGTGTAAATGGAATTTTCATTTGATGCGCTTTTGTTATTGTGATGGAGGCAAAGGGTTTTACAATTACAAATACCCGATAATTTTACAACATGAATAAAGCGCATCATTATTCGCTATTGGTTACATGGACTGGCAACACCGGCGAAGGCACTAAAGATTACCGGTCTTACGAACGCAGCCATTCCATTTCCATAGAAAATAAAACTACGATCGAAGCATCATCTGACCCTTCATTTCGGGGCGATATAACCAAACACAATCCCGAAGAATTATTTGTAGCATCTATCTCCGCCTGTCACATGCTTTGGTACCTGCATCTTTGTGCAGATGCTGGTATTGTGGTTACAGAATATGTGGACAATGCAACCGGTACAATGACCGAAACTTCTAACGGTGGCGGAAGATTTACAGAAGTGATATTGTATCCGAAGGTTACCATTTCAAACGAAGCAGTGTCTGTCAAGGCCTTGGAACTTCATCATAAAGCGAATGAACTTTGCTATATTGCCAATTCCTGCAATTTTCCCATTCTTCATCGGCCTGAGATAATCGTAGCTGCGTTTTAATTCGTGCCTTTCCTGCCGTTGTTGGTGTTCGTGCCGTTGGATTTGTGGCCTGGCAATCACCAACAACTTTGCTTACGCTTCATGTTATAATGCTTTCACTCTTACCTGCTGGTTGTAGGTGTTGCCGCCATGCAAAACCATCCACACAAATACACAACAACGGCGGAAAGAGGGTGTTCCTGCCGTTGTTGG
>JBBQTL010000085.1:0-20461 GCA_038213285.1 Chitinophagales bacterium | reverse complement strand
CTTTAAAAAATCACCTATACCGGCACGCCACTGTTGTGTTTCCGACCAACGGCCGAAGTGTTAACCAAAAAGGAGATTGTACTTACTTATACAACCCGCATACTGATTAAATGCGTTGGTGCATGGAAAGAGTTATTAACCCAAATTTCGCAGCCTACCTGATGTGTCGAAGATTTGTGTCGAAAACAAATCGTATTAATTAAAGGTATTATATATTGTAAGGATATAGCTGTTTTCATTAAAATTTAGTTACTCCTTCCCTTACCCATCCATCGTATTTGAAGAATGATCAGATTGGTTACCCGTAAACCAAGTTTTTACGGGGATGCCCATAAGGGGCTATAATCTTTGGAAGTAAATATTTGTAATACCCGCTGGCGGCTCTTTTTAATCCATTTGGCCGTCAGGGTTACAAAATGAAGAATAAAGTTTTTCAGGCGCATCTCTGGTTTTACGAAGTCAAGTTTAGTGCTATACTTATATTTAAACGTATTGAATAGTAAATAGCCAACAATAGTAGCATACATGTAGATGGTATTCATTTCTATATTATCGAAAGGAAGCTTTGACCAGCCAAAGTCGTAGTCTAATTCTTTGAAGTGATGTTCCCCCTCACATCCTCTTTGATTATAAAATGTAATCACTTCCATTGGATGGGCGGTATCACTGGTCAGGATAGCATGGTAACTATATCCATCTCTTTGCTCTATGCGTAATTGCCCCTTTGCTTTTTTTCTGTAGGCAACTATCCGGCGTGGTTTCTTTTGACCAAATACCTCATATTCAATGGCGCATACTTCCACCTTTTGATGGTTAAGCATAGCAGGTTCCCATTGAGGTTCATCTTCAAGCGCTATACGTAAACCGGTGTTCATATCAGCACGGATGTAATACTTTATGCCCTCGGTCCTTGCTTCAAGATACGCAATGGTTTCTTTTTCATAACAGCACGCATCAGCCCGAAAGTTTTCAAACTTTATATTTTGGTCATCACAATTTTCAAAGGCTTTTTGTATGATAGCTAATTGATTATAACTCTCAGGAGTATTGCCTTTACGGTTTTGCATATATACCGGCAACTTATTGACAGAGCATATCACAGGATAATATCCCTCGGTTTGTTTATAAGTGCGGGCATTATCCGGTTTTGTATTTTCTACGCTATGACCATCATAATCCATTGTGTAAGTATCGGTAGTATTTAAAAGACCACTGCGTTTACACATAGCAGTTAGTAGTTGATTGAACCCTGCATGTTCATTGATTGTATGAGTTACCTTTTTGTCTGTTACTACCAGCCGACTTGATTGTTTCAGTTCCTGAGTTACATATTCAATAGTATCTGCAGAGCAAACGGCCATATCAGGATGATCCTTTAACTGCTCCTGTAATATCTTTACGTCATCGAGTACATCACCTCCTATCGCATGAATGTAAAAAATAGTTTTTATTATATCAGAATAGCTGTAGACCGCGGTGAGACTGCGAACCCCAAGATAGGAAGTGATTAAATTAGTGAAACCAATTTTTTTAAAATCGGATTCCATAAAATTAATTCCACCAAATGATTGGAAAAATGTCGGCTTTGTCTGAACTTGCATATCTTATGGTTTTAGTCACTCGTAAGTTCACCCTTTTGGGTGAAATAACAATAAGCCTCTTTCCCACACTATGTGCAGAACTGAGGCTTATTTTATAAGGTAGCTTGCGATATTGGGGGTAAGCACAAAAACAATAACTTGCCATTAAAAATTTGCATCCCGGAAAAAAACAATTAACAATGAAATGTAGCCACCTACTTTGTACAGGTATCCTTTTTATAAATATTGCAACATTTGCCCAAGGCAACAAAGGGTGGAATAATCTCTTTAATGGCAAAGACCTTACTGGCTGGAAAACATTGGGAGGAAAAGCAACCTTCTCCATAAAAGACGGCATCATCATCGGCAGCACAGTTGCCAATACGGGTAATACATTTTTAGTAACAGAAAAGGAGTATGGAGATTTTGTGCTGGAACTGGATGTGTTTGTAGAAGATGAAGAAGGTAATTCCGGTGTGCAAACAAGAAGCCATTTTGATGCAAATGCCAATAATGGGAAAGGCAAA
Organism: Chitinophagales bacterium; assembly: GCA_038213285.1. Taxonomy (GTDB): domain Bacteria; phylum Bacteroidota; class Bacteroidia; order Chitinophagales; family Chitinophagaceae; genus Ferruginibacter. The sequence continues at coordinate 18,354 of JBBQTL010000085.1, read as the reverse complement.
GTGTATGGCAGGCAATGCGAAGTAGATCCAAGCTGGCGCCGGTGGTCGGGCGGTATTTATGATGAAGGCCGGAGAGAATGGCTGTACCCCATGCAATTGAACGCAACAGCACAATACGCCTATAAAACCGGCGAATACAATCATTTTAAAATAGCGTGTATTGGCAACGAAACAAAAACATGGGTTAACGGAATAGCGGCTGCATATGTGGTTGATACGGTAGATACAAAAGGATTCATCGGCTTGCAGGTTCATGCCATTTCATCGGAAAGCCATGCAGGTAAAAAAGTATGTTTTAAAAATATTGTTATAAAAACAACCGACATTAAACCAACTGCATTTCCAGCAAATATTTATGTGGCCAACCTTGCAAGTAATTCACTAACGAGTTATGAAAAAAAAGATGGCTGGAAGTTATTGTTTGATGGCAAAACCAGTAAGGGATGGGTAAGGGCATTTAAGGACCACTTTCCGGAAAAAGGATGGGATATCAGTAATGGTTGTATTACCGTTTTATCCTCTGATGGCAGACAGGCTGGTGGTGGTGGTGACCTTGTTACCAAAGAGCAATACACTGCCTTCGATTTGTCATTTGAATTTAAATTATCGCCCGGTGCAAACAGTGGTGTAAAATATTTTGTAACCCTGCTGGAGAAATCAGATAGTTCTGCAATAGGCCTGGAATACCAGGTTCTGGATGATACGTTGCATCCCGATGCCAAACTGGGACGTGATGGTAACAGAACATTGGCTTCGCTGTACGACCTGATAAAAGCCGATAAACAAAAAAGATTTATACACCCCATCGGTGCCTGGAATACAGGACGCATTGTTATATATCCAAACAATAAAGCAGAACATTATTTAAATGGCGTAAAAGTGCTGGAATTCATAAGAAGCTCCAAAGAATTCCGGGACCTGGTTGCCATTAGTAAATATGCTAAATGGAAAAATTTTGGCGAAGCATACAAAGGCCATATATTATTGCAGGATCATGGTGACGAAGTATCTTACAGAAGTATAAAAATTAAGGAATTGAAATAAGGGAAATTATAAAAGTTATTTAATTTACATCTATAAAAATGATGGTAACTTTAATCGTAATATGCAATATTCATTAACCATTCACATTTCACCATTCACCATTCACAACTATGTCATCACGCCGCAAATTTATCCAACAATCTGCACTTGCTGCAGTTGGCACCTACATGGGTGCGTTAGGTTTTAGCGCCAAAAGCTATGCAAATATTTTAGGAGCCAACGACAGGGTCCGGCTGGGTGCTGTAGGCTTTTCTGATCGTTTCCGGCAGACCTTGTTTCCCTGCTTTTTAAATCATTACAAAGAGTTGAATTTTGATTTTGTAGCAGTATCGGATATATGGAAAATCCGCAGGCAGGAAGGCGAAGCTTTTTTAAAAAATGCCATGGGGCACGATATAAAAGCCTGCATCAACAATGATGAATTGTACAATACGAAAGACATAGATGCGGTGATAATTGCTACAGCCGATTTTCAACATGCATTGCATTGCATTGAAGCCATGAAAGCCAATAAAGATGCGTATGTAGAAAAGCCATTTGCAGAAACAATGGATGATGCGGCCGCGGCTTTAAAAGCAGTAAGGTCAACTGATAGAATTGTACAGATTGGTTCGCAAAGAAGAAGTGGCGGCAATTATAAAGCTGCGGCTGATTTTATACAGCAGGGCAAATTTGGCCCTATCACCATGGTAGAATTAACCTGGAATGTAAACCAGCCCGGGCGCTGGCGCAGACCTGCATTGGTAGAAAAATGTAAGGAAGAAGATCTCGACTGGAAACGTTTTTTACTGAACCGACCCTACGAAACATTTGACCCACGCAAGTACCTTGAATACCGGTTGTTCTGGCCCTACTCTTCCGGCATGCCAGGGCAATGGATGAGCCACCAGATAGATACGGTGCATTGGTTTACAGGATTGCAACATCCACGGAGTGTGGTGGCAAACGGCGGCACTTATATGTGGAAAGATGGCAGAAAAAACTGGGACACTACCATGGCAGTTTTTGATTATGGTCCGGCAGATGATCCCACAAGCGGCTTCCAGGTTTCCTTTGCATCCCGTATGCATAACGGAACGGAAAACCCGGCTGAAATTTATTACTCCAACGGAGGCGAATTAAATTTAAATACCAACAAAGTTTCACCCAAGGGCGGGCTTACAGAAAACATGGCTGCTGCCATGAATATGAAAGCAAACCTGTTGCCCGATTTTACTTTAACAGATAACTCTCCCAAGATTGTAACATCTGCCAACACCGGAGCTGATAATTTGACGAGTAATCACATGCGTAACTGGATGGAATGCATCCGCAGCCGCCAGCAACCCAATGCGCCGGTTGAAGCAGGATACCAGCATTCCATTGCAAACATTATGACGAACGCAGCAGTAAGAACCGGCTACAAAGCCAGCTTTGATATTGTAAAACAACAGGTAATGGCCAATGGGAAAATATTTAAGTATTAGGTAATTTTAAAGAGATAAAATGTGTGATATATGTAAGGATTGCTTCCGTTAATACAACAGTATTTTACAAAAAGAGTTTGACATTTGTAATGCATCGATATTGTTGCAATTTACAATTTTACAAATGCCTGTTTTAACCATTGTCCTTGTTCTGGTAGTTGTTGGTGTACTGTTATGGCTTATCAATACATACATCCCTATGCAGCGAAGTATCAAAAATATCTTAAATGCTGTTGTGGTAATTGTGGTGGTAATCTGGTTGTTGAAAGTATTCGGTTTACTTAGTAGTTTACAAAATTTACATACCTGATTTAGGGTAGAGTTATTCGATTACAATGCAGCAGTTATTTACTTTTATAACTGGGTTTATTAATGTAGCTTTCTGTGAAATATTGTATTGAAAAGTGCAATAAAAAACTTTTATAATACAGATTATCAATCAACCTGTAAGCACAGAAAAACTGTTGAATATAAGTGTTGAATTAACCGGATTTCAATGTTACTCTTTCACCATCACGCTATCACCATATCTTTTCCATCACTTAATTTTCAATTGTCTGTTTATAAATTCAAAACTGGCTTCGTATACTTTAACCCAGTTTTTGTGCAATAAGAAAAAGTGAACTTCATCCGGAAGTATCAATTGTTCTACCGTTACCTGTTGTTTACGTAAAAGTTCCGCAAAATTTACAGATTCACTGAATGGTACATTCCTGTCATCATCGCCATGGATCAATAAAACAGGTGCCTTCCAGTTTTTAATATGAATAACTGGAGAAGACAGTAAGGCTAATTTTGCCATCTCCGGAAATTTTGCATAATCATACCAGGGGGCAAATGTGGGTATCTCATCATTCCAGTTATGTACACCATGTATATCAACACCAGTAGCAAATACCGTTGGTGCCTGCGATAACCCATGCGCTGTTAAATATCCTCCGTAAGAGCCACCCCATAATGCAATTTTATTGGCAGCTACATCATTTCGCTTTTGCAGGTAAACACCGGCAGCCAATAAATCCTTTACCTCACTGGCACCTGCGGCACCGTAATTTAATGCTTCCCTATAGTCAAGGCCATAGCCAATGCCACTTCGGTAATTTAATGCAACTACTATATAACCATTTTGGGCAAAGTATTGATTAAAAGCATAAGCATTTGAATAGTATTGGGAGTAGTGAAACCCCAGCAGCATTTGCCTTCTGGAGCCCCCATGTAAAAAAATAATAGCAGGGTATTTTTTAGCAGCATCATAATTTGCAGGAAGAAAAAGTTGTGCATTGCTTTTAAATCCATCACTGGCTGTAATGGTTATAGCCGTTGGTTCAACAAGGTTAGCCGGAAAGTTTTTTGGGTATAGACCGGTGGCCACATTTCCCTGAACATTATTATGCCATACTGCAGGCCATGCCGGTCGTGTAGCCGATGAATGCAAAAAAGCAAATCCATTATCAGTTTCAACCGGCCACCATTCATTTTCTTTTCCTGTAGTTATTTGTTTAGATTTTCCTGATGCAACAGATACTTGCCAGATATGTCTGCGATCAATATCGCCAATATTGGTAGTATAATAAATTGTTTGCCTGTTAGCCGACAAATTTACATTTTCCACTTCCCCATTTCCGGGAGTTAATAATCGAGGTATTTTACTACCCTTGTCGAGTGCGTACAAGTGCACCCAGCCATCCTTTTCATAAGAAAAAACCAGCTGCTGGCCGGCTCCCCACCAAAGCAACTTATTACCAACCGGAAGTTCAGTGAACAAAACGCTGCCTCTGCCAGTAGAAGCTTTCCATATTTCATTTATATTACCGGATTCAATATCATATACACGTATACTCCATGGATTTGATTCCCTTATCGGGGTAAAAGGCAACTCGTTGTGGATGTTTGGAATTCGTATGTAAGCGATCTGCTTGCCATCAGGTGACCATGCTGGGTAGCCATCAAGATCTACGCTTGTTTCAATAAATTGTACAGCTTTGCTGGTCATTTGATAAAGCCCAATAAAAGAGTGATCAACCCTGTTGCTGACAAATGCAATTGCCTGCGCATCCGGTGACCATTGTATTCCGGATTGATTCCCCCGTGATTGAAAAAGTTTTTGAGGTTTGGCAGTAGTATCCGTTAATGAAGCAAGCCATATTTGTCCGCCTGAAATAAATGCAAGTAACTTTCCATCCGGAGATATTTGCGGGCCGGTGCCTGTATTGATTTTTTTTAATTCACCGCCTGTATTATTGATGCTATAAATAACACGTTCAGTAGAGGTTTGCAACAGGGCAGGGTTAGCTGTTTCACCTTTGTTGTTTGGCGGATTTCCACGCACAAAAATAATTTGTTCTCCATTTGATGACAATTGAATATCGCCCAAATCCATCCCATCATCTCCGGAATAATTTGTAATGCGATTTACATTATTACCAGCTGCATCGGCCATGTAAATATTCCGTGAACCTTTATCATTGAATACCCATGCAATGGTTTTGCCGTTTTTACTGCCTACAAGGTTGTTAGGAAAAGGAACTGACAGATAATCGCTGATTGGGGATTGTGCATTTACTACACCGGTATTTAATACAATAGCAGTAAATAAAAATATATTCTTCATATGCTGGTGATGATTTTTATATTGAGACAATAATTAATTTTCAGCAGGTAATTTAACATTCTTTTTATTGAATGCAGCTAGCATCTGGTATGGACATTTGCTGCTCATTATTTTTAAAACCTGGGTTAGGATATATAATTACTTGTTTTGAATACTAACTAAAACTGATCTTTTTCTTTTGAGCTATCTCGTCTTTTATCCGCTTCATTACATCCACTTTGGCTCCTCTTAGCACATAAATAGAAATTTCCTGTTCTCTTGCATATTGATTAATTCGTTTATCCGCTAAATAAACGCTGTCGAATAAGGGTATTTCTACCTGCCTGTTTTTGTCCTCATCATCTGCTTCTTTCACCAGTATTACATCTGTTATCTTTTGATTAAGGTTAAACCAGTTAATGTAATCTGCGTTAAAAGAAGCGGCTTTAATTTTTTTATTTTTAGTATAGTAATTTATTGCGCCAGCCTCGCCATAATTGTCGCAAAGGATCAATGTATAATCAAGATTTGGTAAGCCGGCGCAAATGGAATCAATTTTTACCGCCAGTTCTTTCCATCCAAGCATATCAGCAAAATCCTGTGGTAAGTGATGTTCTTTGCCGTCTTCCCAACGAAGCATTCCAAAGTTTTTGTAAGCCTCTGGATTTTTTACAATATAGTCGGGAGATTTATTGGGGAACAACACACCGTACATCGGAATAAAAAATAAAACAGGAATTGCAATAGCAACCGGTTGTAAATATTTCTTCCATCCATGTTGTAAAATAGCCGCTAAAAAAACTGAACCAAAAGAAAAATAAACAGGATATAAACCAATGGCATAATAACTCTTGGCTTTAAGGTAAGCAAAAATTATAAGCGTAAAAAACATCGTCAAAAAGAATAGCCTATACTTTTTAAATGCCGGATAAAACATTAGAGCAAAAAGGCCGGCAAGTATTACAAACAAAGCCCCAATAAAATAGCGTAATTGATCTTTAAAAAAATCCCACCTGCTTACATTAACCAGCTGTGTAGCTGCTAATTCTTTAAGATGATGCATAACAGGAAAATCGTTGTTGTATTGCCATAAAAGGTTGGGTAAAATTAGTATCAGTGCGAGCAGAATGGAAAAGTAAAATTCCTTTTTTGCAAAAACCCTTCTGTGTTCGCTTAATAAAACTGCAGGAAAAAGTCCGATGAGTAAAAAGACAATATTGTATTTATTTAGAAAGCCAATAGCAAAAACAACTGCAGCAATATAAAGCCATTTGGGTTTTTCTGTGTTAATGTATTTTATAAGAATGAAATAAAAAGTTGTCCAGCTTAATACATCAAATGAGTTAGGCTGGTATAATAAATTTATACGTAACAGAACAGAAAACAATACACAGGTTGCACCTAATATTAAAGCAAATAAATTACCTTTTAATTCTTCGATAGCCTTCCAAACTATTACAATTGTTAATGCACCAAACAAAGCCGGAAAAAACTTTACCCAAAAAACTCCATTCCCTAAAAATTGTATAATCCAGGATATCCAGGACGTAAAAGGTGGAACAGAAAAATAACCCCAGGCTAAATGATTGGCCTGGTCAAGATGCAGGAATTCATCCCGTTGCAATTCATACTCAGGGCTGATTAAAAAGAATTGCAAGAAGAATTTTATCAGGATAAAAGCGATTAATAGTATTGTCTTTTTTGTCATTGAATTAATCAATATAAATTATACAGATGAGTATATGGTAAATATAAAGCTAAGCCCTGCATTAAAATCAAAGTTCGATGATTTGATTTTTGGCAATGCCCCAAACGTAAATTTAATGAATGTATGAATTTCAATATTCAACTTCCGGATTTCACAGTTACAGCTTTGTTATTTGAAAACTAAAATGTAACTGTCGCCGGAACCTACTATCGAGCCCAACTATTGACAATACCTTTGGTGACAAAAGTATTATTTATTTTAAAAGGGTTTGCTTCATCCAAGCATTAAATAAATACTTATCGCTATCTCCTATGTGGTCAATTTTTCGCCAGGCTTTCTAAAAATTAAAAAGATAAAAATCAGGCAAACGATTAGATGCGTCGTTACGACAATCATATTTCCCCAAGTCTGCGTTGGAAAAATCATGGAGATAAATGTTGTTGGTAAATAATAAAACAGGGTAACCCTTCGGGCTAATTTCTTGTTCATAGTGCTTTGTTTTCTTTTAATTAAGTATGGGCTGTCTTTGGCGGTGAGTTGTCCCGATTGCGCTTAATAATCGTTTTTAGTTCTTTCCAATTGAAGAATATGGTCATAACAAAAGACATCCAGGTGGCATAAAATATATGATTACTCCATGACCGGTGTTCATCAAAGAAAAATTCATCTTCAATGATCCTTACGGTCAACCAAAAAATCCAATTCAGAATGAATGAAAAAAGTAACCTCTTTAAAGGTCCCAGGTTTCTGTTCCAATTTCTATACTTCTTAAACATACTAATTGCAATTATTTTTAATTATAACCTTCATGCTGTTCGCCATAATTCAACCAATTCAAATATATACCCTATAAACTGCAGCTCCAAATATTGAACAATAAACCCAAAATATCGAATATCCAACAGGGAAGTTCGAAGCTGCCTTTGCCTGCAGGTACAGAAGCTGAATAAAGTTAAAGAGGTTGTTAGTAGTTCACAACATTATTACATCATTAATACTTTCAAACAGGTTGTAGTAATTGCCTGATGTGTGAATAATACAATTTTTTTAAAAAGTTGTGTAACATTTTTGAACACAACACTGGTCACCTTTACAAAGTAATTTTCAATTTTTATTTTCATTCTAAAAATAACTTACACATGTCCATTCAAACAGTTAATCCCACTACAAATAAAATGATACAGTCATTTGAAGAAATGACAGATAGCCAGGTTGATGAAGCGGTAGCACAGGCAGCAAGTGCCTATGAAGCCTGGAAGCAGACGGATTATAAACAGAGAGCAGATTTACTGCACAAGGTTGCTGGTTTGCTTAGAGAAAAGAAAGAAATGTTAGCTAAGATGATAACATTGGAAATGGGTAAATTATTGGCACATGCTGATGGAGAAATAAAATTAAGTTCTGAAATATTTGATTACTATGCCAGCAATGCCGAAAGTTTTTTGGCTGATAAAATACTGCATCCAACCCATGGCCAGGCACTCATCAGGCATGCACCTATTGGGGTTTTGTTAGGTGTAGAACCCTGGAACTTTCCTTTTTACCAGGTAGCCCGTTTTGCTGCACCCAATATTATGATAGGCAATACTATTTTGGTAAAACATGCTTCTAACGTTCCGCAATGTGGTATTGCCATTGAAGAATTATTTAAAGAAGCAGGCGCCCCGGCTGGCTTATATAGCAACCTGTTGATAACCGGCAAACGGGCATCTGCACTGGTAGCTGATAAAAGAATTAAGGGAGTATCACTTACCGGTAGCGAGGCTGCGGGTGCCAGTATGGCTTCGGAAGCTGGCAAACATTTAAAGAAATCGCTATTGGAATTGGGAGGAAGCGATGCCTTTATTGTACTGGAAGATGCAGATATGGATAAAACGGTAGAATGGGCAGTTGTAGGAAGGATAAATAATAACGGACAAAGTTGTATTGCCTCCAAAAGGTTTATTGTGGTAGAAAGTGTGGCAGCTATTTTTTTAGAAAAATTTACTGCAAAATTTGCTCAATTAAAAGTGGGCGATCCAATGGATGCTAACACACAATTAGGACCATTGAGCAGCGAAGAAGCCGCAGCAAAAATAGCAGCGCAGGTTCAAAAAGCAGTTGATGGCGGTGCAACCATTTTACTGGGAGGAAAGCGGCTAAAAAGAGAAGGTGCATTTATGGAGCCAACTATTATAACAAATATGCATCCGGACAATCCTGTTTTTTATGAAGAGTTGTTTGGGCCGGTGGCTACATTTTTTAGGGTGAAAGATGAACAAGCTGCAATTGATTTAGCCAATGATTCGCCATTTGGCCTTGGTGGCTCCGTTTTTACACAAGACATAGAAAGAGGAAAACGGGTTGCAGACGAGATTGACAGCGGCATGGTTTTCATCAACCACCCCACTTGGACACAGGCTGATCTGCCGTTTGGCGGAACCAAAGGTTCGGGCTATGGAAGAGAACTGTCTGAGTTGGGTATTGAAGAATTTGTAAATAAAAAACTAATTCGCATCAGCGAATTAACAGATTCTTTTTAAACTAAAAAACTACTCGAATTTTAATTATTACACTTTTTAATTTTTATAAAATGGATTATCCCGATTTTAAAAAATGTATAGACGCCTGCCTCGCCTGTGCCGCAGCATGCAACCATTGCGCCTACGAATGTTTGCATTCAACCGAGGTAACGCAGCGCATTCGTTGTATTCAACTCAGTCATGAGTCCGCAATTATCTGCTTTGCTGCCGCCAATATGTTAAGTTCGGGCAACAAACACATTGGCGCACTTTACCAGGAGTGTGCTGAAATTTGCGATGATTGTGCTGAAGAATGTGAGAAACATACAAAAATGGAGCATTGTAAAACATGCGCTGCCATGTGTAGAAAATGCGCCGAAGAATGTATCTCGATGAGTAAAATGGCAGCCTAAAAAATTCCAATTTTATTACAAAACCTGGTGCAACTGTAAACACATTGTTTATTATCATTTAGTGAATACTCAAGGTGGTTTTAGCAATCGAAAAAATACAATCCGTTTAGAGATAAACAACAAATTAATAATCGATAACTTTTTAAATAAATAAAATGAAAACTGAATTAGAATTAAACGAAATGATTTTAGGTATCACCAACAAAATACGAGCAAGAAATCCAGAATTGCTGAAATACCTGGATGAAATGCCTATAACTGTTCCCTATCAGGAAAATCCGGAAATAACGGTTAAAACCTTAACATCCTATTACGAGTCACTTGTGGTAATACTTGATGACTTTGAGCATAATAGTACTAAAAATATGCTGCCAGGCAATGTTGAAAATACTGCAATACCCGCAATTGTTACCATGGAATTAGATAACTCTTATCAAAATCTATTGACAGAAGCCAACAATATTACCATTGCATATCATGATGCAGGAGAAGGAAGTATCCCCATAATATTTCTCCATGGGTTTCCTTTCGATAAATCTATGTGGAATGGTCAATTGGATAGTTTAAAATCTTCGTACCGTGTAATAGCTTGCGATATTCGTGGGTTTGGCAAAACTACAGCTGAAAACACAGCGCTAAGTATTGATTTATTTAGTGAAGATTTAGTGTCGTTCATGGATAAATTAAATATTACAAAGGCCATTATTTGCGGTCTTTCCATGGGTGGCTATATTTCATTGAATGCGATAAAAAGATTTCCTGAACGCTTTGAGGCATTGATTTTATGCGATACCCAATGTATTGCTGATTCAGCCGAAGTAAAAGAGAATCGATACAAAGCAATTGAACAAATTAACCTTGAAGGCGTAACTGAATTTAGTGAGAAATTTATTAAAGGTGTTTTTCACCCAGATTCATTAACGAATAAAATAGCAGTAGTTGAAAACTTGCAAACGGTTGTTGTTGCAAATTCTAAAGGTATCATTTCAGCTGGACTAACAGCACTGGCAGAGCGTTCCGAAACCTGTTCCAGCTTAGATGCCATTGGCATTCCCACACTTATAATTTGCGGCAGAGAAGACAAGGTAATACCACTTGCACAAGCTGAATTTATGCACGGGCATATTAAAGGCTCGATCTTGAAAATAATAGATACTGCCGGACATGTTTCCAATCTTGAACAACCCGAACAGTTCAATAAGTGTGTGCTTGATTTCCTGAATTCTTTAAATGCAGTGTGTAAATAATAACTTAATTTGGAAATGAATTATAGGGCACCTGGCATTTGGAAATAGAAAATACTACCAATACATGAAATTAAACAGGCAGACAATTTTAAAACTAATTTTCAGTTTAGTTCTTCCGCTTATTGTAGGAGGTGGCTCAGGTTATTCAGTAAAAAATGAAACGAACGGAGCATGGTTTAGTTCTTTGGCAAAGCCATCATTCAATCCACCAGCTTATTTGTTTGCACCTGTTTGGACAACCTTGTATCTGCTGATGGGAGTTTCTTTGTTTTTGATTTGGAACACACCCAAGACAGCACTTCGGCAAAAGGCATTAATCATTTTTGGCATTCAGTTATTTTTTAATTTTTGGTGGAGCATTTTATTCTTCTCCCTTCACACGCTGCCCCTTTCTGTGGCAGACATTTTGTTGATGTGGTTTTTAATCATCTACATGATAACAGTTTTTAAAAAGATAAAACCAGTTGCTGCTTATCTTCAAATACCTTATTTGCTTTGGGTAACGTTTGCCACAATTCTCAATATTTCTATTTGGTATTTAAACAGCTAACAAAGTGGTTAGATAAAAAATGGCGACAGCAAATACTACCTTCTTTTCAAAGCTGTGGAGCGTGTGCTTTAATTAAAATTGTATTCAACGGCGAGGTATTATTTAATAGCTCTAATGTACAAATCCTCCACCTTTTTTCTTGCCCAGGGTGTTTTGCGTAAAAACTTAAGGGAACTGCCAATGCCGGGGTCGCAGGTAAAGCAATTTATTTTTATAAGCTGGCCTAAATCTTCCCATCCAAAATGATTCACCAGTTCGGTCACAATCATTTCCAATGTTTTGCCATGAAGCGGATCGCTGGATTGCATGCGTATATGTTTGCAACAAAGATATATTTAAATAAATCCGGCAAATGCTAAACTGCATTTTTAATCAGGAATATAATTACCAACACGATAATAAGCTTAATAAATTATAAGGAATGCAGTTATTGCCGATCACTTTCAGTAAAAGAATTTCCGGGTTTCTTGCTTGCCAATTTACTGTTGGTTGGGGAAGATGAAAACCTTTCGTTAGTTTGCAAGCTGTTAAGCATTTAAAAACAGTACAGCTTTTACGGTACAATGAACAGGAACTTACTACGATGTCTTTTTTTGTTGCTGTTTTTTTCAGCTAAATTATCTGCACAGGTAAGCAATTATCCGGGCACCTGGCAAATGGAATATTTGAAAGACTCAGGAAAGGAACCCATAAAAATGGAATTGCAGATTGCACCGGCAGAGAAGCACCTGCTCTATCCTGCCTGTTTAAAATTAACCTGCGACAGTTTTACTGCTGCTTACGAATTACTGCTGGTAAAAAAAAATAGCCGGGAATTGGGCATCAGCAAAAATAAATATCCCCTTTTTGAAACTCCTTTTAGCCTGGGCAATGCCGGCATTTTTTTAAATGGCATTTTTGATAACAGCAAAGATTTAAAAGGACAGTCCACCTTAACTATTAGCAGGATACAATCAAAAAAGCCGTTTATTTATTTACCCGATACCTTGTTGCCTGCAAAGGCGCAACAGGCAACAGCTATGCGACTATTACGCTTTTTAAAAGAAGCTGAAATTACCCTTACTAAAGTAAATGATCAGCCCTGGAAAAGCGATGATGTTAACCGCATAATCAGTTCATCATTATCGCCGGCGTATTTTGGTTTGCTCGATACAATTTTATTACCCACCCGTGATGGCATCCTGCACATAACCGGCACTAAAAAAACTGATATAATTACAGTAGCTTTAAACGGACAAATAACCAGCGACAGAATTGCCATCTCTAAAAAAGCACATACAGAAGATATTTTGCTGGATACAGGGTTAAATTTATTGGTACTGTTTGCAGATAATTTTGGCGATGAAATTCCTAATAAGGGTAAGCTTAATCTTGAATTTGCCAATAAAAAATTAAACCTCGATTTTGGCAGTAAGCCAGATAGTGCCGCTACATTTATCATTGCACAATTGTATTGCGAAAAAGATAAGGGAAGAGGATCTTATTTCAGGGATTATTATCCAACCGGTGCAGCAATAAAACCATTAAAAGAAAATGAAAAGCTGCTGGGCAGTGTTGTTGCCACTGCCAAACAATTGGTGTTGGCCATTTGGGATGATGCGGTGGAAGACGGTGACAGCATCTCCATCAACATCAATGGCAAGTGGATTCAAAAGGGTTTCCCGGTAAAGAAGAAACCACAGTTTATAACCATTACTTTACAACCCGGCCCCAATTCCATTACATTTGTTGGGGACAACCTGGGGTCAATTCCCCCCAATACTTCGGTACTTGAAATTATTGATGGCAAAAAAAGGAAATCATTTATGCTGGCAACCGTGCCGGGAGAAGATAATTTAATTAATATCTTTTACGATTTAAAACCGAATTGATAAAACAGGTATTGATAACATGCTACTTGTTTTCAATAATGATTATTCAATAAAGTACAATGCCGCTAGCCTGTATTTTATTTTTCAATTTTTAATAACTACATTCCAATTCATAAAAAAAGGGCCTGACCCAAAAAGGCAAGCACCCAATAGGTTTTAAAAAGGGAAATATCCTACTAAAACAAACCAATGTAAATCAAACAAGATGCCAGCTTTTCGCTAAGTTTTTGCAGTTGCATATCACTTTCTGTGTAGTTTTAAAAAATACCGAACCATTGTTATAAAAAGGTAGTTGTAGCGTCATATCTCCAATGCTATTTAATTTGGGAGTAATTTTATAGCTCAATATAAACGATATGCTTTCAAAAATAATCCCCCTCTCCAGCCTTGCTGTTATTGGTTTGTCGGCTGTTTTTTGCCAGCAAAAAATCATACAGGTAAGTATGAATCATGTAAAAGTAAGTTGCCAACTAGATGAAAAAGCACTATTTACATGGATGCTGCCACTGCAGACTGGCACAACAATCCGGAGGCATATGTTATTGAACAATTTATTGTTGACAATACCAGTAAATTATCTATTACACTGGCCAATGGTGGAGGTGCAGCAATTAGTATTAAACCTGCAACAGCAGCAGAAATAAAGAATCTTAAAAAGTATAAAGCTATTAAATAATTGTTGGGAGGGGTTTTACCAACATGACATTTGTAAGCCTGGATAACCTGTAAATCATTCTTCAATAACCCTCATGGTATTATAAGTAACGCAGTTATAATCACGCAATCACCCAGGTATTAAAATGATCTAATATTCATTTGCAAAAACTAATGCAGGATTTATATCATATGCAGGTATAATTATTATCAGTTGTATTTAAAGAAGGATTGTTGATTTTCGCACTTAAGAAAATTAAAATAATTTACAAAAAGAATAATTTTTACAAAATGAAAAAAGAATATTGGATTAATGTAAAACATGTAGACAACAGACTCGTTATTTTTTTAAATGGAGAAACAGTTTGGGATAGTGGAATTATACACGAAGACCCTGAACTGAATCAATTTATTGATATTACAGATCATTTAGATAAACATAACGGCCATACAAGTGAACTTATTTTTGAAGGCTTTAACGATAGTTATACTTCCAATGGTGATGATGCAGAATTTAATCCCTGGCATTTTCACTACCGTGTTTTTGAAAGAACCGTTGATAGTGCAGGAGATATAGAAAGTGAAATTGAAATGCTTACACCTTATAATCAAAAGCATTTATCCAATCCAAACATAAGAGCTATCAATAATAAATATGAGATTGTATATAAAAACGAATCGTTTAAAGTAGTTTCAAATTCTTTGTCGCAGCATTTCTATAGATAAGTGTTGGCATATGTTTAACCTGCTTTTTATTTTAATGCACCTAAAGGAGCATTAAAACAGCAACTCTTTACAGTGCATTCTGCAAAATGTACAAAACAGGTAAATCAAAAGATTTTTATCCAAATGCTATTGAAAATAATACTTTAAAAAAACCGGAGAGCTATTTTGCTTCCCCGGTTTTTTTTTATTTGTAATGCTGCTTAATTTGCTGTAAACACTTCATACTTTATTTTTCCATTCATTAGTATTACCGGTTTTACAAACAGCACTGCTTATTTTTAAATTTGTTTGCTGTCATTTGCTTTTTTATGATCATCGTTAAACTTAGGTTTATCTTCTATGCTATTGGAAAATTTATTAGTTAACACCTGCCTGCTGTTCTGCTTTTTTTGATTGTTTTAGCAACGTTAAACTCCAGGTAAACGATTCCAAGAATAATTGCAATTTCCATTAAAAAATAGATTGTCCCGATAATTGTAAGTTGTGCGTTATAAATAATTAAAAGCGCCATGGTAACCACACAATAAAGCAAGTTGGCAACCACAATCCCGTATATAAAGGATGACCAATAATTTGTCAGGAAAAAAAAGCAACAGATTGAATAGACACAAAAACAAGCAGTTATGCCGGCAAGGTAAGTCAATATTGTTTCAGGCATTCCAAAATACTCATTGAAATTTCTCAATATCAGCAACAAGAAAAATGCAGTAAGCATAGCACCTAAACTGTCTATTAAAAAAAGTACCTTAGGGTTGCCTGCTAAAAAATTTATGTTATTTTTTACTCGTATAATCATTTAAAAGTTTAAAATATCAATCGTTACAGTTGTGTGATATGTTGGTATGACGGCATTAATTTTTTCACTAAAAGGGCAACGTTAAACTATGCACCTACAAAAGTTTGAACGAAGCACATGACTTAAAGTTTAGTTCAGCGTTAAGTCGAATCCGGGCAGTAGAAAGTATACGACCCGCTTTATAAATTGTGGTTGTTGTGTGGTAGTATAATATTGCTGATAAAAACCAGTACTTGCTGCAAGCCGGCATTCCTTGAAAGATAATCCCGAAACGACCGGAGAATAAAGATATAAAAACAAAAGCCCTGCGGTGCTTACCAAGCTAATGTTGATCGAAATAAAATGCCAATTATTCCAACACCCGGCCAGCCTTTTCGCAAACCCACTATTAACGGATTTTTATTCCCAAATATTTTTACTTATCATAGTTTTTTATGAAGCATACTATTCTGTTTACTTCAAAAAAAACAGTTTTTTTGTGAAATTCAATACTTATAGAATTGTGCAATTCAGCATCAGAAGCTAATTGAGCACAGCCTTTTTGTTTTGCCCATTCTTAGCCTATGTGGAGTAGTTGTTTTGCAACTCCATATTTCCTGTATCGCTGCTTTACAAACAAGGCCTCGGCATAAGCGGCAGGCGATGAATCAGAACCCTCTACATAGTAATTTCTAAGCGATAAATGGATAAATCCAATATAATCGTCTTGATCTTTTGCTAAAAAACAACTGTCACTATCTGAATGCACTAATGTTTTGTAGTTTTCAAATTCTTCATCAAAGGAGCAATCCTTCCACAACTCAGGTATAAGTTCGGCCAATGGTTTTAAGTTGTCTTTTGAAATTACTTCAAAGGTCATTTAATGTTATATATTTTTTAATGCGCAAACAGAATTGCTAAATAAAGGTTGTAGGATTAATGGGGTAAATGGCCGCTGTTAAATTAACCGCCAACAGTCTGATTTGCAGTAGTCAGCCATTCGATAGCTATCGGATTTATTGCTGTGGGAGCGCCCTGCCGCTTCTGGAAAAAATATACATGTACCAGTTAACAGTCAAAAGTTCGGTGATATTTGAGAAGCCATAAACCAGCGATGATAGCCAAAAAACTACTGCCGGGGCAGGAAAACTACCAGCCAGCCTTACAGCAAATCTCCTATTGACTGTGGACGAACGTAAGGATTTTTTCGGATTTAAATGAATTTTGTCACTCATCCCAAATCGTGAATAATGAATAACATACCCCAAAGAAATTTTGATAACAACAAGCCCTGTGAGATAAATTTATTAAAACAACGTGATGCACTTATTGCTTGTACTCAGCAATTCTCATTTCTAAGAACTCCCTTCTTTTACAAAATCACTTACCAGATAGCTGATTAACTTACCGGTGTTGTCATCTTTTCTTCCATCGGATAATTGTGTGGCGCCTTCACAAATATGCAGGTACGCAACTTTTGTATCGAGTGCAGTAAAACAGGCGTACTGCCTGGCTTGCAGCAAATTTATCCCAGCAGGTGAGGTTCCGCTGCACAGTACATTTTCAATACAGTCGAGGTCAATTTCTATACCAGTATAAGTATCTTCAGTAAAGCCGGTTGCGTGCGCTACAGCCTGAATAAAATTCTTTCTTTCATGCAAAAACATTTCTTCGTAGCTGATAAAATCTACAAAAGGATCGTTGTGGATATCCATCAATACATTTTGTGGAATATAGTTTTCGTGCAGGCCGATGATGCAATATTTACCTAAGTAACCGTCTTCACCGGCATAACGAAATCCATTACCGCTATGCCTGCCTTCGGTTGTTCTGAAATCTGCATGTGCATCTAAATTAATTACGTTTATTTGTGCCAGCGGTATTACATCTGCTTTATGCAATCCCTTGGCAACGCCTTTAATAATGGGATATGAATTATTATGACCACCGCCAATTACAATGGGTATCTTTTTAGCAGCTGCAATTATCTTGATAACATTTTCAACAGACTCATCAATTGCATTCACAGCATGCCGGTAAGCATCTATCAATTCTTCCTGGTTATAGGCATTTTTTTCTATCAGGTATTTGAGGTCGCCAAAATCAAAATGGCCAAGCACTAAAATATTTTCTCCGGTAAAAAAATCATTGCTTTGCACATTCAGGAAAGAAGATAAAAACGGCAGCCAGTTAGTATCTGCTCCGCCAATTCCATGATTACCTTTTACACCAATATCCTCCGGAATGCCCAACAGTACATACTTTGCTTTGGAATACTGCAATTCCTGTGTCCAGTCAATACCTTGTTTCAATACCTGCAATCGCTCGCCTATCTTGGTTTCGAAGCGGCGTATTTTAGTAAGCGATAAAATATCTTCTTTACAATATTGCTTAAAATGTTTCATGTAGGGAAGGTAAGAAAAACATCTAGTATTTAGAATTAAGTACTTAGTATTTAGTACTTAGTATTTAGTACTTAGTATTTAGTACTTAGTATTTAGTACTTAGTATTTAGTATTTAGTATTTAGTATTTAGTACTTAGTATTTAGTATTTAGTATTTAGTATTTAGTATTTAGTATTTAGTATTTAGTATTTAGACTTAAGACTTAAGACTTTTTTGGTGCTGGATTTTTTATGGGGCACAATTCAATGCTTTAACGACTCATTGGCTCTATCAAATCCCAAAGGTTACCATACAGGTCTTGGAATACAGCTACCGTTCCGTGAGGTTCTATTGCCGGCTCTCTTACAAATTTTATTCCTTTATTGCTGTAGTCATTGTAATCTCTCCAAAAATCATCGGTAAG